>NZ_JAMYQF010000007.1:0-174664 GCF_040320745.1 Mesorhizobium sp. M0621
CCACTTGCGGCACACAAAAGTGCCGCAAGTGGTCCGGGCTTTTCTTTGCCGGCGGCTACCGGCTCACGGGTCCGAACTTCAAATCAGCAACAAAAAATGATTCGGGGTTTTCAAACGAAAGAAAGCCTCGGCACCAACCTGCGCTCTGTGCTCGCCGGTTTTGGCCGGGCATGACGCGGTCCGATGGTCTGAAACACGCGCCGTGCAGGATCAGGCGAGCAGCCAATCATTAATATGGAATTCATAGATCTTGCCATCGTTCTCGGTCGGATTGGTGTCATTGTCGACGCCGCGATCGGTGATGTACAGGCTCATACTGTGGCTTGGATCGTCGCTGCTTGGCGCCAGCGCCATTCCCGACGGTTTGTGTGCATGGGCCGCGGAGATATCGAGCGTGCCCAATAACTGTCCGGTAGGCGTTACCATTGCCACCGAGTTTTTCGACGCGATGATATAAAGGAGATCATGGACGGGATCGTAAGCAATGCTTTCGTCGGAAGGGGTCCCCAGCGCACGCGCAGAAAAACTCGTGACTATGTCGTCGCCGCCCGTGCTCGGGAGACCATCGAATTTGCCGTTCGGACCCGCAGCGATGGTGTAAATCGTCTGGGTTGTGCCGTCGGCGACATATAGGACTCCACGTTTTGTATCATACGCAATCCCCTCCGGGTCCGTGCTGCCGAATGCGGCCGTCTTGAATGAGGTCACGATGTCGTCGGACGTGTTGTAAAGTCCGTCTCGTCCGGGGTTGAGTTCGTATACGCTCTTCGTGCCAGTGTCGTCCGTGAAGAAGAGATGGTGGTTAGCGGGATTGTAGGCGATCCCCGACGGCTCATCGGAAAAATTGATCGTCGTGAGCGTGCCCGCCAGGGTGCCGCTCAGATTCATCTGGTAGAGATTCTTGCCGGTAAAAATGGACATCTCGTCAACTTCACTATCGGCAACCAGCAGCGTGCCGAGGTGAGAAATATAGACGAGATCCGTAGGATCGGGGCTCGGTGGCGACCACAGCGACGTCAGGATGGTATGTGCCAGGGTCACCGACGTCGGCAGCTGGTTGGCGCCGGTGATGCTGACGGCGAAGGCGTGGGTATCGGTACTGCCGTCGGCCGAGGTGGCCGTGACGGTGAGGGCGACCGACGGCTCGGACTGGGCGTTGAGCGTGCCGGTGCTCGAGCGCGTGATGACGCCGCTGCTGGAATTGATGGCGAAGCGCGTGTCGTTGATGCTGTAGGTGACCGTCGAGCCGGCATCCGGATCCGTCGCCGAGGCGGTGATCCCGATCGCCGTGCCGGCGGCGGCGTTCTGGGCAATCTGGTTGGCGGCGGCGTTAGCGTCGGCCGGGGTGTTGAAGGCGACCGGCTCAGCGCTGTTGAGGACAGCGAGGGTGAAGGACTGATTGGCGGTGCTTCCGTCGGACGAGGTTGCCGTCACCGTCAGATTGATCGACGGCTGGGTCTCGAAGTCGAGCGTGCCGTTGGCCGAGCGCGTGATGACGCCGCTGCTGGCATTGATGGCGAAGCGCGAGTCATTGATGCTGTAGGTGACGGTCGAGCCGGCATCGGGATCCGTGGCCGAGGCGGTGATCCCGGTGGGTGCACCAGCTGCGGCAAGCTCGGCGATCTGGTTGGCGGCGGCGTTGGCGTCGGCCGGGGTGTTGAAGGCCACCGGGCTGCCTGATCCCGGCAGCAGATATTCAATGTGCAGCAGCGGAGCGCTGGCCGGCGAGTATTCGTAGGAATCGGCTGTGCGCGTGCCGGTGCCGGTGATCAAAAATGCCATATCGTTGAGCGCAGCCCAGCCCGAGCGGTTGATGATCTCCTGCACGATCGCCGACAGGTCCGGCGAGCGCTCGGTCGGACCTTGCTCGCCTACCGTGGTCCACGGGTCCGGCGTCCAGGCCGCGGACGCGTCCGTCGTCGCGCGTGAGGACACGTTGAAGCTGACGCTGGTGAAGGCGCTCGCGTCGTCGGTATCTTCGCCCTTGATCAGCAGCGAGGTCACGCCGGTCTTCACCTCATTGGCCTGGAACTGGATATAGGCGCCGGTGATGATGGCGCCTTGCGGGATGTCGATCCCGGTGAAGCGGATGCCTACCGTCTGTCGGGTGCTGCTGTCATAGCCCAGCTCCAGGTCGTTTATGTTGGTCGAGATCGAACCCGAACCCTTCTCCTCGACATCGTCGCCGGCGGTCGCCACCCTTGTCTCGAAGATCGGGTCGATTGCATTCGAGGCGGCGGCGAGGAGACTGCTGGAGGTGGCCGCGGCGCCCGTCGAGACCGTGCCGAGGTCAGCAACTGGCTCAGGGGTGGTGGCGGGATAGGTGACATGGCTGTCGGCATGGCCCGTTGTCGCGTCCTGCCACAAATCGAGAAAGCTGCTGTCCAGATGAATGCCAACTCCGGTTGCCGCCTCGGCCACTCCGCTGAGGTTCAATCCGCCATCGCTCCCCGATGTCGGAGTGATCCCATGCGCGGAAATGAGATCGAGGCTGCTCGCGGCGCGATCCAATCCGTGACTGTGACTCCCCTTGCCGGTTTCCGCAGCAGCTTCGTCGCTCAGATCGGAGATCTCGCCAGTCTTCTCGTTGCCGCTTACGCTTCCGATTGGCTGGGTCCAATTGTCAATATTCAGCCAGTCGTCATTGATGCCGGAGTCCGTCAGCAAGAGTTTCGCGTCATTCCAGGGAAGCCCAGCGAGTTTTGCCACGTCGTATCTCCTCTCCACATTTCTCTGCTAAAATCGGGATCTCGATGTGCCAACCGGGGACGCTTCCGACCCCAGATCGAGCATGGCGATGGGTAGCGTTGACATGAAAGCCGTCGCCCGAAATCCATGGCCGGGGGGCAGCGCTGAAGTCTACTTTTGATCAGTCAGTTGCCTTCCGCATCCTGGGCCAGGCAGGCACCACCGCCGCAAGCAGACGCAGCAATGATAGCCCGTCCCGCCCAAGGAACAGCGACGGCAGGATCCAGCACAGCAGCAAGCCCCCGGCAGATGCCAGCAATGCCGTATCGATGAGCAGGGGCAGCGGAGATAGTTGGAACTCGCGCAGCCATCCAACGAGTGCCCAGACGCCGGTTCCGACAACGCCCGCGAGCGTCAGGCCGGGCAGGTGCGCCACAAGGAAGTCCCCCCAAGTCATCCCGGTCACGCGAAGGCTCAACTGTGCCATGAGGAAGAAGTTGATCCCGAAGGCCGCGCCGACGCCGTACGCCACGCCTTCTATGCCCCAGAGTTGCCCTACGAGGGAGCCGGCGAAGACGCCGATGGTGAAAACCGCCTGGCGCCAGGCGCGAGCGTAGACCGTCCCTGTTGCGCGCGAGACGGAATCGCTAAGCTTGTAGCTCGTGCGGAACAGCATGCTGAACGCCAGGATCTGGAGCGGGGCGACAACCCCTATCCATCCCCGCCCGAGAATGACCACAACCAACTCCGGCGCGACGATCGCCACGACCACACTGACCGGCAGGACAAGCAGGGCGCAACCCGCGACTGCGCTGCGATAGGCACGAGCAAGCCGCGCGGGCTGCTCCTGTACCAGCGCCATGGTCGGGAACAGCACCCGATCAAGAACCTGACCGACGATGACCGCGGGCGTCGTCATCAGCTGTGACGACAGGCCGTACAGGCCAAGCGCATCGGCGCCGAGCCAGCGGCCCACAACAAGCCTGTCCGCCTGGGTGGCGAGGTAATTAAATACCCGGGCGATGGTGAAACCGCTTCCGAAATAGAGCAGTTCGCCGATCGCGCGCCGCTCCAGCAAAGGCCGCATCGGGTGTGGCTGGCCAGCGAGCAGCACAACCATGCGGATGAATTGCTGGATCAGGAGCGCGCCGACAAGGGCCCAGATGCCCAAGCCAAGCCAAGCCAGGACCGGACCGGCAACGACGTAGCCCGTGGCGAAGGCGCAGGCATCGACGAGCGCCAGCCAGCGGAATCGCAGCGCGCGCTGGGCCGCGGCCAATGCCACCATGGAAGCGCCTTGGAAAAGGAACACGAAGCAGATGGCACGAACGACCGGAGTCAGATCGGCGAGCCGAAGCAGGCCGGCAATTGCCGGTGCCATCGCCCAGACCAACGCGGACACAACGAGGCCGAGGAGGCATGACAAGGTGAACCCGACCCGAAGATGTCGCTCTTCCAGCACGGGTTGCTGGACGATCGCGGGGGTAATGCCAAGTCCCTGGAAGATCGCCGAAAACTTGATGACGATCAGCGCTGCGGAGTAAAGGCCAAACTCATTGGGCGAGAGCAGCCGGGCCAGGATGAGAAGAGCGACAAGCTCCGCGACCGCGAGGGCACCCATGGACAGGGACGTCCAGAACATGCCCACGATACTTTGTTTTGCCAGCCCGCGCCGGTTGTTGCTCACGCCTCTCTCCACTCCTCGGCCGACCCAAACAGGCAGCCATTGCGTCCTTCCCGGATTCGCCGAGCGACACGATTACATTGGGTGATGCTCGGCGACGCCCGCGCCTGCATGAGGTCACGATCGCGATGGTCACGAAGGGACCTCCGCTGCGGTGCCGCCCGCCCGCGCCCAGCGCGCCTTACCTATTGAAGGAGCGAGGGGATTTCGTAGCGATAGAATTCCATCTCGTCCCGGACCTCCGGTATGATCGCCGTCAGATCCTTCTTTTCGAGGCGGAGCCACTTCTGCTGGCGGCCGGGATCGATCATCTCCTTGGCCTTTCGGACGATGTCGTCGGTGCAGTTCAGCCCGCAATGTTCATAGATGCTGCGCAAGACCAACTCGGGATCCTGTATCAAATCCTCGTAGCGAAAAGACAGCACGCGACCGTCGCCCAGCTTGGCGAGATCTTCTCGAGCCTTTCGATTGCCGCGCGCCCACTGGCGCGCGATTACCGTCAATTTTTCATTCTCCTTCAAATCCCGCTCTATCCCGTTGTAACGCGGCCCATAGATCGATGTGTATTTCCTTCCCAATACCCTTTTTGCGACAACTTGTTTTATAATATCTTTTGCATAATAGTGAACTTGCGTTACTGGAGTGAGCTTCAAAAGTCGTATTAAGCCTTTGAGAGATTTTGCTCTCTGCCACTTAAGCTCCATCGAGCTTATGTACGAAAATGGATTTCTCGTAATATAGAGAAATATGGCTTCCGGAAAAATTTCGTGGACAAACGGCACGCGCAAGACATTGGCAGGTGTATTTTCCATGATCTGTCGGTCGCCGTGCCGCGACTGATATTCGAGGAACCTGCCGCGAATGTAACGTGCGACCCTTTCGGTCGCATCGGTTTCGCCAAATTCGTCATGACGCCGCGCCGGATCGGCGTATAGCCACAATGTTTTTGGCTCGTACCAGGTAACGATGTCAGGATGCAGCCCGATCAATTTTTGTGCAATTGTGGTCCCCGACCGATAGTTGCCGATCAGAAAAATGGGACGTTTCAGCTCTGTTGCTGCCATGACAAGTCTCCGTCGCTAAAGGTTAGCCGGGATAGCGCTGATCCTCACGACAAGCTCCGCCGCTCGGCTATTGGTCTCTGAAGGCACGCATCATCTGGTCCGTCAAAGGCTTCATCAGGTACGACAGCACCTTGCGGTCACCAGTCCGTATGAATGCTTCCACCGGCATGCCGGGAATGATCGAGATGGGTCCAAGCTTCTTCGAATCCTTCGGATCGGGCGTGATGCGAACTGCGTAGTAGACTTCATTGGTATGCTGATCGCGCGTTACGTCGGCCGCAATCATGGACACCGTGCCCTCCGTTTCGGGCGTAGTGCGGACGTTGAAGGCGGTGAAGCGAAGAAGTGCGCGTTGGCCGACCGAGATCTGATCGATATCCTGCGGAGCGGCCTTTACCTCGACCGTGAGGGTGTCGGTGTCGGGAACGATCAACATAATCGGCTCCCCCGCATTGATCACACCGCCGACAGTATGGACTGAGGATTGATGGACCACGCCGCTGGAGGGAGCGCGAATGTCGATGCGTGACAGCTGGTCCTCGGCGGTTACTTTTCGTTCCTCGAATTCGGCGATCTTGGCGTCGACATCGCGCAGTTCGCTCCCAGTCTCGCTGGAGAACTCCTTGTCCAGCTGCAGGATCTGGAGTTCGACTTCGGCGATGGCACCCTTTGCCTGCGCCATGTTTGACACAAGCTGTGACCTTTCACCCTCGATGCGTGTTGCCTCGCGTTCATATTCCGTCAGCTTCGACTTGAGTGTGAGCTTCTTTTCGACAAGGCTGCGGATGTCGACGAGTTCGTCGTTGATCAGCTCGATCTCTTTGCTCTTTGCCGATTCCTGAGCCAAATTGCCTTCGATCTGCTTTCCGAGCTGCTCGATGCGTTCTCGCAAGCGTGCCTTGTTGCCGAAAACCTCGGTTCGACGAAGCTCGAAGAGCCGTTGTTCGCTGGCCACCGTGTTGGCAATCTCCGGGTCGCTCATTCGCGTGGCAAGTATCGGAGCAAGTGTCATCCGCCCGCTGCCGTCACGCTCGGCCTCGAGCCGGGACTTTCGCGCATAGAGCTCATCCAGATTCTTTGTCACGTAAGCCAGGGTGGCACGCGGGATGGTGTCGCTAAGCTGGACCAAGACATCCCCGGCCCGGACACGGTCGCCATCGCTCACGAAAATCTTGCCGACCACGCCGCCCGTCGGGTGTTGCACTTTCTTTTCGCTGTTCTCGACGACAACCCAGCCATGCGAAATAACTGCTCCCGAAATGTCCACTGTCCCGGCCCAGACTCCCATTCCGCCGAGGAGCAGTGCGACGACAGTCATTCCACCGAGCAGATTGCGGCGAATGGATCGCCGGTTGGAAAGCGATCTGTCCAAGACAGGAGCCGTCATTGCCCGTTTCCCCTATGCCGCACGTCGTCAATTCGGCAGTCGAGGAGAGGTTGAAACCGGCTGCAGGCCCTCTGTATTGACCTGTGACATCGGAAACAGCTTGGACAGGACGGACTGCTTCGTTCCAAACATGTGCATCTGCCCTTCTTTCATCATCAGCACGAAATCCACGGTGGTGAGAATGTTCGGGCGGTGCGCGACGATCACCACGATGCCTCGGCGTGCCTTGATTGCGAGGATCGCCTCGGCTAGCGCCCGTTCGCCTTCCATGTCGAGATTGGAGTTGGGCTCGTCGAGAACGACCAGGAACGGATTTCGATAGAGTGCGCGTGCCAAGGCAACGCGCTGGCGCTGCCCTGCTGACAACGCGGTTCCGCCCTCTCCGATCTGCGTCTCGTAGCCATTGGGAAAGCTGATGATCAGTTGATGGACACCCGCCGCGCGGGCGGCGGCGACGATGGCCTTCGGGTCCGATCCAGGATCGAATCGGGCGATGTTGGCGGCAACCGTTCCCGCGAACAGTTCGACGTCCTGCGGAAGGTAACCTATATGGCGGCCAAGGCGCTCCGACGACCACTGATCGAGCGCGGCGCCATCAAGCTTGACACGCCCCGCCAGCGGTCGCCATGCGCCGACCAGCCCACGAGCCAAGCTGGATTTGCCGGAACCACTTGGTCCGATGATGCCAAGCACCGAGCCGGCGTCCAGGCTGAATTCCACACCTCGCACGATGATCCGTTGCGCGCCCGGCGCACCGATCGTCATGCGCTCCACCGTCAAGTTCGAACCGGGAACCGGAAGTGCCATCGGCTGGGCGTCTTGCGGCAATCGAGCGAGCACCTGGTTCAGCCTGCTCCAGCTCTGGCGTGCGGCCACGAAGGTACGCCAATGGGCGATGGCAAGATCGACAGGCGCAAGCGCCCGGCCTGCAAGGATGGAGCCGGCGATGATGATCCCGGACGTAGCCTCACCCTGGATCACCAGCCAGGCCCCTATGCCAAGCATTGCCGACTGGAGCATCAGCCGCAAGGCGCGGGCGAAGCTGCCAAAGCCGCCTACGATATCGCTGACATGCTGCTGTTGCATGAGATATTCGCGGCTCGCCTCCCGCCAATGGTCGTGCAGGCGGTTGCCCATTCCCATCGCCGCGAGGACCTCCGCGTTGCGGCGACTGGCCTCGGCAAAGCCGTTGCGCATCACACCCGTCGAAACTGCGGCGCCCATTGGTTTGCGCGTAAAGACCTCGGTCGCTGCCGTCAGCGCCACCAACACGATTGCACCGCAAATCGCCGTAATCCCGAGCGTCGGATGGAGGCTCCATATGATTGCCAGATAAAAGGGCATCCACGGAAAGTCGAAAAGCGTGCTAGGCCCCGGGCTCGACAGAAATATGCGGACGTTGTCGAGATCGCGCTGCGGCTGCAGCCCGTCGCCCTGGTGGCCGATGTACAAGGGCAGCCTGGACACGGCTGTAAATACGCGTCCTCCGACCGCTTCGTCCAGTTCAACACCGATCCGGGTCATAATGCGTCCGCGTACGAGATCGACGACCGCCTGCCCGACAAACAGAACGCCGGCCAATATCGCCATGGCTACGAGAGTCGGAATGCTGCGGCTTGGCAGTACGCGATCGTAGACCTGCAACATGAACATCGCGCCGGTCAGCATGAGGATGTTGCTCACGCCGCTAAAAACCGCGACGCCCGCGAATGCTGCCTTGCAGGAACGCAACGCATAGGCCAGTTCCGAACCGGGCGCCGGCCGGATGATGCTCCCTGCCGAGGGCTGGGCGCCGGCGTTCGCGAGCGCGCTTGGCAAACCGCCCCTTCGCCTTGCCTTGCGGGCGACTGCCATGAGCAGCAAGCCCAGGGCCGCGATCGCCAGCCCAACCAGAAGAGCGTCCGGACCGGGCAGCAAGACATCGGCAAGATGGCCCCAGTCCCGCACGAGATCGGTCCACGGTCGCGGCAGCCAGTTCCTGCCGAGATCAACGAGGCGCGGCAGGAATGCAGCTCCCGCAAGCGCAAGAGCGAGGAGGAGGATTGCTCCTGGAATGCGCGATCGGATGATGGAGCGGTGACGCGGGGCGTAGCGCACCGTCGTCTTGCGGCGCGCCGTTGCACGGAGGAGATTGAGCCGCCTCTGCTCCGTTTTGGCATGGGAATTCGTCCGGCGGAAGCGGTTCGCCACGACTGTCAGTGCTGCCCCAAGGATCATGTCAAACCCTGAGGTGCCAAGGCCGGACTATGTCGGTCCGTTCAAGGCACAACGAACCCAGGCGCGTTGCGAAGCGACGATCGCGGCCCAGAAGCAAAGCCTTGCTCGAGGAAGTGGGCATGTTCGTGCTATTGGCCGACAATGCTTGGCTGGAGGGCCGGGCCCTCCGCATTTGGGGTCCCCATTGTTCCGGAAGTGTCCGGTGCATAGAACCCTTTATTGGCTACAATCGAAACCTCGATGACATCGCCAGCCAGGACTTCCGTATTTTCGTCGGCGATGATGTCGTGGGCGACTTTCTGGTCGCGCCTGAAAATCGAAATCTTCACAGAGCCTTGCAAGTCGTCGAACGTCCTCTGTTCGCCATAGGTAAAGATAAAGAGAAGCTTGTCGGCAACGTACCTTATTTGACTTTGAATCTTTCCCAGCTCGACCTGCGTGTCCTGCGCTTGCGAGATCAGATCCATTTCATAACTCTGCTTCTTTTTCCTCAGCTCACTCTCCGAGGTCAGCATCGCCTGCTGCGCCTGCTCCTGCTGCAACTCGGTCTGCGCAAGTTCGGCGCGATAGCTGGTGTGTGCTCGTTCCGCCGTCATGACATTCGAATTGGTTACCAGACCTTTTTCCCGCAGTGACCGGGCGGATTGCAGTTCCTCAAGTTGAATGTTCGCGGTCTTTTCCCGCTCCTTTCGCGCTGCAGCGACCATATCCGCTTCCTTCCTGGCCCGATCCAACGAGACCTCAAGGAATGAAATGTCGTCCCGATATGCGGCAAGGCGGGCGTCCAACTGCGCTTGTTCGGACGCTACGATGTCGACTATCAAGTGTCCGCCAAACTCGACTGGCGGATCCGGCGGAGCGACGAAGGATTTGTCCTGCCGGCTTTCCGCCTGGAGCCGGGCGAGCCGCACCTTCAGACGATATTCTTCGATCGCAAGACCTGCGCGCGCGCTGCGCAGATCAGCTATTTGCAGGGCCGGCTCCATGTTTCCGACGGCGGTAGCCCGAAAGCCACCGGCTATGGCCAGCGCATGGCGAACCGTTATTCCGGGTTGAAATGGGTATGATCCTGGATGAGCCACCGTTCCGGAAATAAAGAATGGCCTGTACTGACCGATCTCCACCTTCACGAAAGGCTCGAGAATGAGCTTCTGCTGCTGTAATGCACGCTGAATGGCCTGCGAAAGGGCAACAGTAGTGAGGCCGCGCGCCTGAATATCGCCCAGCATGGGAAGTGATATCGAGCCCCGGTCATCGACCACGACGTCCAGCGGATAGGATTGCTCGCCAATCACGGATACCCGCAGGATGTCACCGGTGTCGAACGTATATCCGTCCGCACGGGATGCATCTGCGATGAGCAGAACAAAGGCAATGGCGAGACCACCAATCACTGCGAGCATGCGGCCGGCCGCAGGTTCTAATCCGGGAAAAAGCCGTCGGCCCCAATCCTTCATTCGAAAAGGCTTGGACGGAAATTGCTGATCAGCATGCAAATGCATCGTCGTACTCCGGTTGTCTTGCCCGCCGTCAGGACCAACCGACATTCGTCGACCGGAGCGTGACAGCAAGGTGTTCGTTGGGTTCGAGCAGTAGGCTTTGGAAATCCGCGCTCCGTCGAAGGAGCAAAACGGATCAAAATCTGTGCAGTCCTAAGGTTTGCTTGGTGAGGCCGTCGCGAATTCGCGCGTCGTTTGGCCTTCCTGCTGAAAGGGCTGACTCGAGAGCGGATTGATAGATCAGCTCGACCCTGTCGCACATGGCATCCAGCCCCCAGGACGACAGGTCGGTGAGTTTCGCGCTCTCAGCCAGTCGAGCGCGGTAGTGCTCATTTTGGAGAAGGTCGGCGATCGCCGCCGCCGCCGCGCCAACGTCTTCTGCCGGCGTCACAATTCCATTCACGCCGTGCTTCACGACCTCTTCCACTCCCGGCAGGTGCGAGACCACACTGGCTCGACCGCCCGCCAGATACTGCATCATGACGCGAGGCAGTCCTTCTCGCATCGACGTCAGCACACACACGTCCGCGAGACGGATCAGTCGCTCAGGCTCGCTATGGTAGCCGATCATGCGAATGTTGTTTGCGAACGGGGATCGTTCGATCGCCGACTCAATAGCGGATCGCGCCGGCCCCTCACCGGCCAAGAGCAGTCGCACGTTCGGAATTCGGTCGACGACCTGCCCAAATGCTTCAATGAACTCTACATGGCGTTTTCTCGGTTCCAGTGCTGCCAGCATCAGGATCACCGGGGGCTTAGGCTCTCCGACAGCCGTCCCCAGGAGCAGATGCGGCTCTTGAGGCCATTGCGCGTTCGCGAAGCGTGTCAGATCGAAGCCGGAGTGGACGACGTGGTGTTGCTCGGCGCTGCCCAAATGATTGGCAATGCAAATGTCGCGCATAGCCTGGCTGACATCGATGAAAGCCTGTGTGAATTTCGCGGCCAGGCGTTCGGCAGCCAGGTACATCAGCCTCTGCGCATTGCCTACATGCACGAAGGGCAAAATGTGCACGCCATGTATGATGCAAGGAATATTGGCTTCCCTGGCGGCAAGGCGGCCCACGATGCCAGCTTTGCTTTGATGTGTGTGCACGATGTCAGGCCGCCAATCGCGCATAAGGCGAGTGAGTTGCCCAAATGCAGAAATGTCACGGGACGGCGAAATCGAGTTGATGAGCCTTTCCAGAGTCACAACCCGAACGGCTTCGGCAACCGACACCCGCAAATTCGGGTCGTACTCGTCGCCGTGAACCAAACTCACTTCGTGGCCGTGCCTCGCTTGTGCGAGACAGCAGGCCAATGTGTTCTCTTCGGAACCTCCCCGAAGAAGTCGGGTGAGCACATGGACGATCTTCATTTGCCAATACCTCAGGGGACATGAAATCCGGGGCGGCGCATCCGGGTGGAAGATCGAGCGCAAAATCAAATTTCACGCGGCCGCATCGACGTCCGACAGTGACCTCGGCGCCGGCACTTCTGCGCTGCTCGCCGCTGGCCGGTCACGCTCGAACTGTTCGGTGCCGGGCAAGGCATGCAGCCAGGTCTCGCGTCTTGAGGTCCACAATTCATATTCGGGTACGAGATCGGTCGGCACGACATCGAGGCTGCCGATCATCACCTCAACGTCCTTGTCGTTGACCCGGGCGACGCGGCCGCCGCAAGTCCGGCAGAAGCTGCGCGTGCCATAGGAACTGACGAGGCCCGTCTTCTCGAAGGCTTCGCGCGGCCAGATGGCAAAGGCCGAATAGGTCGAGCCGCCGGCCTTGCGGCAATCCTTGCAATGGCAAAGACCAATGCGGAGCGGCGGACCGCGGACCGAGAACTGCACGCCGCCGCACAGGCAACTGCCGGTCCTGCGTACGGTGTCGGACATGGCAACCTCCGTCATTGCGTGGCGCTGAGAGCCGGGTGGGACAGGTGCTCGTCCCGAAACAGAGCCATATTGACTCGTTCGAGTCAGAGCCCCGTGCCGATCCTGGGATGAAACAGGGCTCTAGCGGCGCGCCGCCATCGAGCGCGAGTGTTCGGCGGCTTTTCCCACGCCTGGCAGGGAACACCTGTCGATTCGCGATGGCGGAAGGCCGCGCGTCAGGGTCTGTTGGGGATGGATACCGGCCGATGAGCCGCCCGCCCTGCCTCTCACAAAGACAGCCAGATATGCCTGAACAGTTCCCGACCGACCGCCTCGATGCCAGCGCTTGCATCAATGGTTCGGATGTTCTTATCCTTGGCTCGCAACTCCGCCATCAGCGATAGCCGCGCGTCGAAGGCTTCTTTCCTAATTTCTCCCGGCTTTCGCTGCTCGGAGACGGCAAAATCTGAAACGAGGTGCAATGTGAGGTGTGGCCGGCATTCCGCCATCTTCTGATAGAGCCTCTGTTCGAGCCGGGCGAGCGCTGACAAGCCTGGCACGGAAAACAGGTGCGGTGGGATGGTTGGCCCGTCCAGATATCCTCTGCGCAGCGCTTGGGGCCACCTGTCACAAATGACGATCAGGCCGCGCGTCGCCCATCTATGTGTCCGTTTCACGACAGCGTATCGCTCTAACGCTATCAAAACTGCCCACAATGCAAACGCGGCACCGACAACTCCTCCCTTCGACCAATTTCGGCTGAAGGAATAGTTGCCATCGTCCTGGACCAAGGACTTAAGGCGGCGTCTATGGGGGAAAACCAGACTCTGTAACGCCTTGCGAAGCCACCACCCATTGCCGTCACCGGTTCCCACATATGCTTGCGCACACCCGAATTTCCATCGAAATATCTGTGTCAGCCGATCAGCCTGAGTGCTCTTCCCCATGCCATCAGGACCTATTAGCGCCACCACAAATCCACCAGCCGCAGGCCGTCTCTTTGGTGGAAACGCGCCGGGCATCCAGCGGTGAAGGCACCTCAAGGCGAGATAGGAGGTCTTGCGGACCAGATGGATGACGGCATCGGCGATTCCATAACTTCCCGTGTAACCACACATTTCCCGGATCGAACGCCGCAGCCTATAAAGATCTCCACGGTGGGCGAGCAAACTGTCGGTGCTTTGCAGGAACCTGCAGCTCGCCGATCTCCCGCCGCCAAATGTGTATTCCACGACATGCAAGCCATGCTCGCCCGACAGAAATGGCAGACGTGCAAATTGGTCCTTCCAACCATTCCCAACGGTGATCCATTGCCTCCACGGCGGACCCCAGGCCCTAAAGACGAAGCGTGCAATTGCTATTCGAATCTCGTCTTCGGGAGAGACGAGGGGGACCGCTACGCCGTCGACGCACATCGACTCCCATCGCGTAATCGCCGCATAGTCGAATACCGGATAGCGCTTACGAAACTCCCAGCCGACCCGGATCCCGATATGCATGTCGAGATGGAGATAGCCACCACGCGAAAAGTCAGGCAGGAACCAGTCCTCTCGGCCGGCGCAGACGTTGTCATAGCAGGACAGGCTCACGCTACGACGCCCATGCAGTTTGCTCACGATCGAGCAGAAGGCCGGGTAGTCGTGCTTGTCCAAAAGGACATCCAGATCGTCCCGCCCAGCAAGTCCGTCTTGCAGCTCTGCGACATCCTGAATTATTCCGTACTTCAGGCCGCTCTCGTTGAATAATTGAAACAGTTGGGTGGCAATCGGCAGAGCCGGTGCCGTTTCGGAAGGCTGGAAGGGGGCGCTTCCGTCGGTTTGAGATGGGCCTGCGTCTGCCTGGCTGCCGGACGGCCCCATGCCAAGCGCCCTGGCTGGCGCTGAAACATTCGCCCCTGGCGCCAACGCTTCCGCCAGTATGCTTACCTTGGCCTCTGTGGCCCAGCGACGATACTGCTGCGGCTGCAGGCCATCCCGAAGCTCCGCGGGGTTTCCCAGTTTGGATTTGCGTGAAGGTTGCAAGGAGTTTCCCGCAGTTGATTGCCGAGGCTCGGATGTCGCCTATTGCAAGCTGCCGCAGCGAGGGTGAATTGAGTGCCAACTCATCACTCCCTGTCGGGTGGTGGTTTCGGCATCTTTCGTGCCACGAAATAGTAAGTGAAATTCACAAATTGAATTCAAGAAACGATCGAAAGCTTATCCCTGTCGATAGTAATCGGAATTGAGCGATTCATAATATCAAGAAGAATTCTGACAGCTCCAGCACTTCCAACATGATCAAGAATCCCAAGATGGTCCGAAAATGGACCGTCTATGATCCTAATTCTTTGGCCGGGCATCAATAGAATGTCCGGGTGCAAAATTCCGTCGTCGTCGGTTGCTGATATCAAAGATTCAACCACGCCGTATGGTGCCGGTATAGGCATTCCTTTGCTCATGACAAGCTTTCGGACGCCGACGGTTGAGTTGATCGGATACCAGCTCTGCTGGAGAACAGCCAACGAGACGAACAGATAGCAGTCGAAATACGCACTGGAGACGGTTCTGACAATGCGAGCGTGCCGGACAGTTCGTCTCCGCTTGGGCAGATAGGTTCGAAAGTTTTGCGATAGCAGGTGCCGCTCTGCCAGGCTCTCGGAATGCTGGTGCGTCTGGACCACGCACCAGCGCGCAGGTTCGCCGTGGTGAGTTTTTCCTGCAGGCTCTGGAGGGCTGCTATTGTATAAGTCAGAATTCAGCATAGCAAAATGTCTCTTTCTTTAGTTGAGATAGTAACTGTCCGAGACGCTGCTTTCGAGTGACGTGTAACGGCCATATTTTGGCAGTTTTGGTTCGTCCACCATTGTCAGGGCGATGCCGGCAATCTTGGAACGACCGCCAAGATGTCGGATTCCTTCGGCAACGGCCTCACGTGAGGTTTCACGCCACCTCACGACAAAGAGGACTTTGTCGACATACCTCGCCAGGATCGAGGCATCGGCAGCAGGTCCAACAGGTGGTGCGTCTATGATCACCGTGTCGAATTTTCCGCGAAGCTCATCGAGGACCGAGCGCATTCGCACCGAAGCAAGAAGGGCAGGCGGGTTCCGGGTCCTTGCGCCGGCAGGGAGCAGGGAAATCCCCGAACGTTCGTCCAGATGAATCGCGTTTGCGGCCTTTACCGGCAAAGTCAGAAGGTCAACCAGCCCGACCCTGTCCGCCATGCCGAAGAAGGCCGTGGCAGCCGAAAGCCGCAAGTCCGCATCGACGACCAGAACCCGTTCGCCATCGGCCGCGGCGGAGCATGCCAGGCTCAACACCAGAGTTGTCTTTCCTTCGCCAGGCATCGCTGATGTCACCAGCATGATGCGCGGCAAACGCGCCTGTTCGGGTGTCCCATCAATGCCCAGGCGGAGCCGCCGCACGGCCTCGCTATATCTGGATAGTGGTCTGCGTTCGAGATAGGCCACAGGCTGGGCTTGGGACTGGGCGTCTCTCGACCAGCCCGACATTCTTGGCATGGACGCAAGAACCGGAACGGCCAGCTCGTCCTCTATCTGTTTCTTTGCCATGAAGCCGGCGGCGAAAAGCTCACGAAGTACGGCACCTGCGCCTCCGACAAAGAGGCCCAGGACGAGTCCCAGGGCCGCAAAAAGAGGCCTGTTCGGGAAGCTTGGCGAACCCGGAACACCCGCATCGGTTATCACGCGTACGCCGCTGTTGAGGAGGGTGGACTTCTCCTCGGTGAGCTTGGCGCGTGAAAGGAATGTCTCAAAGAGCTCCTTGTTCGCGGCGGCAATCCTCTCCAGATCGCGCAACTGGACGCCAACCTGACCTTCGGTCTCGGATCGGTTGGACACCGAATCCAAGGCCCGTTTCAGAGAAGCCTCCCGGGCTTCTGCGGCGTCGACTTCATTCTTTAGATTGCCGATGAGACGCTGGACTTCGGCGGCAATCTGCTCCTCGATGTCGTGGCGCTCGGCTTGGGCCGAAATGACATCCGGATGCCGTTCGCCATATTTCAATTTAAGGTCGGCTTCCCGCCGGGTCACTCCAGAGACCTGAGCCCGAAGTGCGCTGATTACCACCGACTGCAATACATCCGGTATCGACTGGATGTCGCCGCCGTTAGCCAGCAATTTGTCAACCTGAGAAAATTGGGCCTGCTTCTCGGACAATTCGGCGCGTGCGTTAATCAACGCGATATTCAATTCGGATAGCTGCTGGTCAGTCAGACTGCCTGCTGGTGTCGCCAACAAATTGTGATCGATCCGAAACTTCTGGACAGCTTGTTCCGAACGGCTCAGTTCCTCGCGCAGTGATGCGGCCCGCTCACTGAGCCATGTGGATGCTTTCCTGGCTCCTTCGTAGCGCGATCTTACTCGATCAGCGAGGTAGGTCTGGGAAATTGCGTTGGCCAGGGATGCTGCTTTTTCCGGATCGTAAGCGGTCACTGAAATCTCAATGACGTCCGCCATTCCGACGCGTGAAACTCCCAGTGCACCCTTTAGCCATTCCAATGCTCCCAACCCGATCTTCGGGTCTTCAGTGAGCTTTTCACTGTCAACGACCTTCTGAAGGAGCGAGGTGGATCTCAGAACTACAATCTGACTTTCGATAAATGTTGAATTGTCGGCAAAATCGGAATTCGAATAATCTTGCGGAGTCATATAGTCGATCGGGGCATCGAGTAAGACTTGTGCAGCCCCTGTGTAGGATGGAGGAAGGACATAGGCGGCGACCACGAATGAGACGAAGGTCATGGCTGCAATGCTGCTTACCAGCTTCCATCGCCGGAGAAAGAAATCAAGGATCTCCCTCACGTCGAGCGGAAGTAACTCTCGGGTCATGATCGGATTGTCAGTTGGACTTGCCATTTCCGAATCCTTGCAAACAGCAGCACAAATCCCACCCCGCCAGCGTTGGCTGAATGTGCTTCACTTCAAAATAGTTCGGGCAGTGGCCTGTTAAGCGCCTACGGCGCACGAGATTTAGGGGTTCGCGCCCCGCCATCCGGCATGTGCGATCGCTCTCTTCTGCCCACCGACCGATCGCGCCGCCGGTCAGCTGGAAACATAACAGCTTCGCGGATATCCCCGCCATTACCATTATTGAGTAGTAAATCGGCTAAAGGTCGATCTGGTCTACCCGACAAGCCTTTCAGACCTTTAGGACGTCGGCGGGACATATATCGCGCTTCCGCGAGGTCGAAGACGCTGCAGCGCGCAGGGCGCGCAGGAGAGCCTGCACTCCCTGACGACAAGAAAGCGGCCGGCCTCGTCTGGCTTGAGGTTGATATGGATACTTTCAGCGAAATTGTTCCGGGGCTTTTAGATTGGTTGGTCAACAGGCCGGCAGCCATTCTGATTCTGTCCGCAACCTGGCCATTGATGCTTCTTCTGAAGAAAGACAGGTTGCTGGGCTATGGGGCCCCTGCCGTTTTTATTGGAGCTGGCGCTTTGATTGTGTTCGACATCGAAACCCCCGTAGGAGCAGTCATCGTCGTACTTGCCTACAGTTTACTAGTTTCAGTTGCACTGCTTTCCACCCGGAAGCGTCTTAGCCAAATCGAAGATCGTCTTGCATCGGTCATTTCGGCACTCGATGACCTCGAAGTTGCCGAAGAAAGACGGCAGACTTACAACGCCAGGCGTCTCTCGCGGCTTCGCTCGCGCCGAAAACCGGCAGCCAGCACAATGGAGCAAATCGTTTCGGCAGGTGCAACGGAGAGTCTCGAAAGTGAGACGCAGGTGATCCCTGGTCCGGCTTGGCAAGAGTTGCAACCGCGCGATCCGCCAGTGGGATCCGCGCTTCCGGCATCAACGCGATCAGCAGGACCCGACGTGCTTTCAGAAGAGCGTCGAACGCGGCTGCTTTCAAGTTGAGCAGCTCTGCTTGGCGAGGGTTTCAACCAAGTAAGGTGATGTAAAAGTAGCGGTGACGGTCCCGCCGGGTGCAGCCAAAGGACAAGTTCGACCGCGGGCGTTGGCTGCTGGCAGGCCCTCGGCAACTTGCCGAAGTCGATCCGGTAGGTGGATTAAGAGCCTGCTGTATGTGAACATACGCCCAAGGTGGTAAGGTTGTATCCCATGGCGGTAGCCTGAGACGCCATTCGGATGAAAAGATAGGCGGAACTTTTTGTGTAGTTGATGGTTTGAAGCTTCAGATTGATCGGAGGGGCAATCGCGGACTGGGGGTAATCAAGACAAAATGAGCTTATCAAGGCAGGCTCTTGAATTGGCAAGGCGACCCACTCTAGCTGACGCGAGTTGGGAGAGGGGAATCTCTGTACTGCCGGGAGCTGTGCGCCGCCTCTATCCGGCGAACACAACGATCGCGCGCGAGCATCAGGCTAAATCCTTCATCCTGGCTATGACCGCGGGGTGGGCGGCATTCGGCAAGACATTGCGGAATGGCTCGCGCCTCATCGTTGATTTTGCGCTTCCTCGCGAAATTGCCTTGATCGAGTTCTGCGGAGAAGGGGGCGAGACGGTAACTGCTCTCTCCGATGTGACAGCGATCGAATTGACCGGCCCTGTCCATACTTGTTTTTCTCGCTATCCGCAGTCCATTTGCGAGGCTATCCTGCTGGCTGAGGCGAGGCGGTACGCAAGGGTTGCGGAACATCTGGCAGGAATTAGCAGGCGGGGACCTGTCGAACGCACGGCTCATTTTCTTCTCGAACTGGGCTGCCGAGTACATCGATCGGCAACGAGTTATCCGGACCGCTTTGAATGCCCGCTGACCCAGGCCGAGCTGGCCGACGCGTTAGGACTTTCGGCTGTGCATGTAAGTCGCGTGTTGAAGGATTTGCGGGAAAACGGACTGGCGTCATTCCGCAATGGTGTGGTCGAGTTGCATGACCATGCGGGACTTATCAAAACGGCCGGATTTGATCGGTCTTACATTTCGAGCTGACATCAGGCGTAATTCTGATCTCAACCGCGCGACCGGGTAGTGCCTTGGTGATTCCACAGGCTCCCTTGCTAAGCGGCTGACTATGCCGTTGGCCGCATCAGGTGGGCTTCGTTGCGCGTCAGTCTTTAGATCGATCCCCGATCGCTCGCCGCCATCCTAGAGCATAAGGGAAATGGCCGGTGCGGGGGGCAGCCCTCCGGGGACGTGAGGACCGCACCGGCCACTGCAGCGGGCTTACGCTACGCACCCGCACCGGTCAATTTTACTGGGCATATTGGAAAATGCGCAATTAATCCTATCGGTGGTGCCCAGTGTAGCGTTGATATCAGGATTGTTCGGTCGTTGGCCCGTAAGGGAGAAACGCGCTCTTTCAGCAACAGCTGTTACTTGTGGCGGCTTTTGGCGAGCCGGAGCTTTCGGAACCAGATCGTCCTGATGCTACTCGCCGTCTAGTTCTTTTGCCTTCTGAGCTCATCCAAGTAGTTGAATGGACTGAACGTCATATTAGGTCGTAGCGTTCTTTTTTGGACACGAGGGCTTGGGGAGGTCGTATGACGATATTGTTAGAAATCAAAGAGTTGTTGGAGATTAAGGCGTACCGGCGAACCATCAGGAACCTCGATCACGCCTATGACATCGACCTCGCAAATGCTCGTACGCTTGCGCAGCGTGAAAAGGCTGAATACCGGCATTATTGGGAAACGCTGATATACTATGAACAGATTGCAGAGATAAAAACTCGGCGACTGATCCGGAAGGCGGATCGTCTCAATATGCCGATTGGCTACGCGGACGACAACAGCTCAATGTGGAGAAGATCATCTCAGCTTAACAGCTGGATACTGACGCCACTTGGTTGCTCTGAAGTCCAAAATATGATCCGTCAAGAATGCAAAGATCGCCGCGCGCGCGCCGCTACCTGGGCTGGCGTGATCATCGGCCCACTCACCCGGTTATTATCTGTTTGGATGGTTGCGCGCGGGCAGTAGCATACAGGCGGTTCGCCCACACTTCTTAGCCGACGTCCAGCGCAGGCCCACCGCCGGCCGATGCGATCCAAACTTCAACGCGTCAGAACGAGGGCCTTCTCGTCGTCACGCTGCTTGCCACCGAACGCTGCTGCAACACTCGCTATGAAGGCGCCGATCCGTCGCTATTTTTGATCGCTGTTAGTCGCAACTGAAACACCAGCGGCGACGCGCCCGCGCTTCGTAGTGCCTTGTGCGATCGCATGGGCGATCAAATGATGTACACGTCGTGAAAGGTCAGGGCCGCCCCGGCCTGTAAGTGGGCGATTTCCACCTGAGCGGTCGATTTCGAGCCATCGGGGTCATAGTACAGAATGCCCGTGGTCCGGTCGTAGAGCAGGTAATCGTTGTGGCTGGTGGCGTGTTCGCGCAACTCGAAATACGACGAGTTCACCTGCGTCGGGCTGGACAAGGAACCGGGGCCGAGGCTGGTGAAGACGGCGTTGTCGAGATAGAGCGCGTCGTCCGCTGCGTGGAAGTCCGGGAGCGTAGCGACATTGCCCGGGCCATAGGCCGTGTCAAACACGAAGGTGTCCTTGCCGGCGCCACCGTTGAGCACGTCGTTGCCACCGCGGCCCCACAATGTGTCGTTGCCAGCCAAAGCATCATAGGTATCGGCCGCGCCAGTGCCGAAAAAGGTGTCGTTCCCGGTAGTTCCCGTGGCCGGGTCGGTCGGCGGTGTCGGAGGTGACGGTGGCTGGTCAGTCCCGTCATGGGCTGCATGCCAGACCGCCTTGGCGTTGGCCCAGTAATCGCGGGCCGCCTGGCCTTGAAGGACAGTCCAGCCGGCGGGCGGCATTGGGTAACTGGACGGCAGCGGCGTGTCAGAGAGGTTGAGGTAGTAGTTGCCGTGCGACTCGACCGTCTTGTCCCAGGCTCGCTCCAGCCGCCCCATGCCGTTGTGGTTC
Organism: Mesorhizobium sp. M0621; assembly: GCF_040320745.1. NCBI lineage: Bacteria > Pseudomonadati > Pseudomonadota > Alphaproteobacteria > Hyphomicrobiales > Phyllobacteriaceae > Mesorhizobium > Mesorhizobium sp. M0621. The sequence goes on from NZ_JAMYQF010000007.1 coordinate 21,224, forward strand.
ACGTCGGTGATCGCCACCACACAATCGATAAAGTGCAGGCTGGGCACGATATCGTTAGAGCCTGTCCCCTTGTCGAGTTTAAACGGCGAACCGTGGGTTATCTCGCCTTTGCGAAGGTACTCTCCCATGCCCAGAAGCATGCCATCCATGATGACCGTGTTGTCAGACCCATCCACGTCACCGTCGCCAAGGCTCACTCCGGAAAACACGTGGTCGAATAAGGAATCCTTGATCGTGCCGCCGATGACGTCATCGTCCTCGACCGCGTCGTCGCGGGAGTAGCCGACATAGCTATCCTCGATGACGAAGGTGCCCGTGCCGCCGACACGGATGCCGTCCCAGGGCTGGGTAACCGTCCAATCGTCGATGACAAAGTTGTGGGCTGAATTTATACGGACTGCGGCGGAGTTGACGTAAATGTTCTCCCAGTCGCCGGTTTGGGAGACCGTGCCGTTGATCGTGCCGCCAAAAGCCAGGAGGTTGGCGCCGGGGTTGACCACCGCGAAGGGATAGAGATTGGTGTGGCTTCCCTGATTGGCGACGATCCATGAAGCGTCGGTGGCATCGATAGTGGTGTCGGCGGCCAGACCGGATGCTTTATACTGGGTGTAGCCATACTCGCCGCTTAAGACAATGGTGCTTGCCTGGGCCATGGTTGGCCACCTTTCACCCCCGCCCCGCCCTTTTCCGCCAAGTGCCTGAAGCCGGAAAGGCCTGTGCCTACCAGAGCCCCGTTAACGGTATCGTGCAAATCACAAAATGTAACCGGTCCCGCACGGTGGCTTGCGCCGGAGAGGCGTCTGAGACCGCCCCATGGTCACGTTACGCAATGGAGACCGATTGAGTGCGTTCTACTTGGGTGGCCGATCTGACGGCCGGCCTCATGCACTGACAAATCGGAGGCGGCTTGTCTAAGTTCAAAGAGGCCTTGGGCGCGGATCGGAAGCTCATCGTCAGCAAGAGAAACGCGCCCGCAATGAGAGGGCGGAGGGAGGACGTGGCCCTGAAGCTCTCGGCATTCAATCAGCGCGTGACGTCGGAACTGAGCGGCAGCGTCAGCGAGATCTCCGCCGATCTCTGAATCGACGAGCGAAGCGGCGCGGGCTTCTACACGGTTCGCGCCAGCTTGCCGCGCACGGAGCTGGAAAAGCTGAAAGGCCTCACCTTGGCGTCGCGCATGCCCGGCGAAGCGTTCTTCTCGACCGGCAGCCGCGCAATGCTGTCCTATCTCGTGAAGCCTCTGGCCGATCAGATACAGCGGGCGTTCCGGGAGCAGTGATGACAAGGCACAGAGGTGGCCAAGAGCGGTGGTCTCGGAGAAGCGGCGTCGACGGAGCTGTTCGGCTGCGTCTACATGTCCTGAGATCGACTAGCCGCGTGGCGTGCGGGCGCACCGGATCCCATCCGGTGGATCGTCATAAGCATTCATGGAATCCTGGACTGGGCCAGCGAGGGTGAGGTTCGCGCCACGGGGTTCCATTCAGGACCTCGGACGCCGAGGCGCAGATCGTTGCCGTACGGCATGTTGGCGGCTTGGGCGGTGCGAGAAGGTCCCAGCGCCGCAGCATTCTGCACGAGCGCACGCATGTAGCCCAAGGCAAAGGCCTTTCCGGCGTGCCAGGGCGCATCGCAGGACATCTCCGGCGTATGGTCGGGGATCATCACTCCGTCATAGTTTTCATCGCGCAGGATGCGGACGATCTCGGCCATGTCGATGTCGCCGTCATCGACGAAAGTCTCATGATAGTTAGGCACCTTGCCGCGCACATTGCGGAAGTGAATGTAGCCGATGCGTTTGCTTCGTGCGAAGCGCCTGACGTGTCCGTAGATATCGTCGGTGCCGGGCATCTCCTGCAGCGAGCCGAGGCAGAGCTCCAGCCCATTGGACGGCGAGTCGACGATGTCCATCAGCCGATCGTATTTCTCCGGCCGGTTGACGAGCCGCGCGGCGCCACGCAGCGCTTCAGCCGGCGGATCGTCGGGGTGCGCGGCCATCACAACGCCGGCTTCTTCGGCCACCGGTATGATCTCGCGAAGGAAGACGTCGAGCCGCTGCCAAAGCTCGTCGCTGCTGACCTTCACCGTTTCGGCATTGGGCCGCCCGGCGCGATAGCGCATGTTCCATACCACGCCATCGGGGAGGGGCATATCGGGATCGATGGCAGCGAGATCGAGCCCCACCGACATCGCCTCGCCCCGAGCGAATGGGCCGCGCGACCAGCCCCAGACCCCGGCGATCGAGAAGTTGTAGCCGATACACGGAATACCGGCACGTCCGGCATCGCGAACAAGGCGCTTCAACCCTTCGATCTGTTTTGCCCTGTCAGGACCGCCGAGCAGCACGTCCGACCAGAAACGCGGCGAGAAATTCTCGATCGCGGCGATTTCCAGACCGTTGTCGCGCACGGTCTTCACCAGACCGACGAAATCCTCATAATCCCAAAGCTCATCGCTGGAGCAATCGCCCCAACCCTCGGCTTCGCTGCCGGCGGACAGCGAAGGATCGCGGCCGCGAAAATAGTTGGTGAGGTGGGCAACGATGTGGGTGGCGCCTGCCTGACGGGCGAAGCGGAAATTGTCAGGGGTCAGCGACTCCCGGTAAAGGCCAAGACCGATCTTCATGGCTTTACTTCACGCCGATGCCGGCGGTCAGGCCGCCATCTATTCTGTAGTCCGCGCCAGTGCAGAATCCGGCCTTCGACGAGCACAGGAAGGCGATCAGCTCGGCCACCTCTTCCGGTTCCCCGATGCGGCCAAGCGGATGGGCCGCGCCGAAGCGCCGGTAGGCCTCTTCGACATCGGCATCGCTGCCATTTTCGCCGCGTGCGGCCTTCTCGAGGATAGGCGTGCGGATCGAGCCTGGGCTGACCGAATTGACCCGGATGCCAGCCGGCGCATAGTCGAGCGCCAGCGATCGCGTCAGCGTGTGGATGGCGCCCTTGGTCGTGGCATAGGCGGCGACGTTCTGCTGGCAGGCGAAGCCCTGCACCGAAGCGACGTTGACGATGGCGCCACCGCCGCGCTTGATCATTTCCGGGATGCCGAAATGGGCGGTCAGATAGATCGAACCGACATTGACCGCCATCGCCCGGTTCCAGGTTTCCCAGTCGGTCGTCGTCGCCGTCCCGTAGGGATGCACCGCCGCGGAATTGACGATGATGTCGATGCCGCCAAACCGCTTGACGCCCGCCACGACCGCGTCGCGAACTTGGTCGGAAACGGAAACGTCAACCGTCTGCACCAGCGCATTCGCTCCGGCTCCGACGAGGCCTTCCCGCATGGCCGCATTGGCGGCCCCATCGATGCCGCAGGCGATGATCGCAGCACCTCCCTGCGCCAGGCGCCTCGCGGTGGCGAGCGCGATGCCGGTCGTGCCGGTGATCAACGCGACCTTGTTCTCAAAGTCAGACATGATGCAAATCCTTGGAAGGGTCCGTCAGCGCCGGCGAGGTGCGGGCGTTTTCGAGGTCGTCGGGGACGAAGCGCAAGCCGAAATCGAGATGCCGGCTCATCAGGTAGCTGTAGGCGATGCGGTCGCGCGCCCGCAAAGCCGCGATGATCTCGCCATGGGCGTGGCGTGTTTCGCTCAGCACCGGCCGGATGGATTTGCCGACGGTCATGATGTGCAGGATGACCGGCGACAGGAACTGATAGGTCTGCACCAGCATGCGGTTGCCGGCGAGCTTCATCAGCGCCAGGTGGAAATCGAAATCGCGCTGTGCTGCCTCCTGCACATCCTTGCTGGTTTCGATCAGGCCGTTGACCTCGTCCAGGGCGTCGAGTTCGGCGGCACTGGCGTTGAGAACGATGTGGTCGCCGATGCTCACTTCGATGATGCGGCGAAACCCCTGGATGTCGTGGAAAGAGGTCTTCGATATATCCATCTGCGCGGCGAAGAAGTTCTGGATCGCGATATTCTGGCGATCGGCCAGCACCGCGCCGACACGCGGCTTGGGATCGATCAGGCCATAGGTGCGGATGGTGCGCAGTGCCTCGCGTATCGTGTTGCGGCTGGCGCCGAACAGTTCGCCAAGCTCCCGTTCGGTGGGCAGCACGTCGCCGACGGACATGGCGCGGTTGCGAATGAGGTCGAGGATCTGCCGCACAGTCTGATCGACGGCCGAACTGCTGACCGCCGCATCGTCCGCCGCTTCTTGATCCAAGGCATTGTTCCTTCTTATTTGTTGGACCAAGGCTAGGCTGAAACGGATAGGAAATCAATCAGCGTCCGGAGAAAGGTCGAAAAAGGATCCCGCCATCGGTCGATTCAAGAAGAATTGAGCGTGTTGACAGGTCTGTGGTCCAACAATAATGTCGCCCACCTGACATTGAGGAGGCTTCATGGAGCAGTGCTGGCGTTGGTATGGACCGAACGACCCGGTAACACTCGATCATGTCAAGCAGGCGGGCGCGACAGGCGTGGTGACAGCCCTGCATGATATCTACGACGGGCGCGCATGGCCGCTCGATCGCATTCTGGAGCGCAAGCGCATCATCGAGGCGGCAGGGCTGACCTGGTCGGTTGTCGAGAGCATCCCGGTCCACAATTCCTTCAAGATCGGCGCACCGGAACGCGAGCGCTACGCTGGCTTCTATCGCGACAGCATCCGCACACTTGCCAAGGCCGGCATTGCGACGGTCTGCTACAATTTCATGCCCGTGGTCGACTGGACCCGCACCGACCTGGCCTATCGGCTGCCGACCACCGGCTATGCGCTGCGGTTCGACGCGGTCGATTTCGCGGCGTACGATTTGTTCGTGCTGAAACGCAGGAACGGCGCGGCAAGCTATACGCCGGCGCGTATCGCCGAGGCGGAAGCGCGGCTGAAGGAATTGGGCGCGGAGAAGATCGACCAGATCGAACGCAACCTGATCGCCGGCCTGCCGGCGACGGAGCGCAGCTACAACAGGGACAGTTTTCGTGAGGCCCTGGCGGAATACGACGCGATCGGACCGAAGGAGCTGCGCGACAACCTTGCCTGGTTCCTGCGCGAGATCATTCCGGTGGCCGAAGAGGAGGGGGTGCGCATGTGCATCCATCCCGACGACCCGCCCTTCTCGCTCTATGGCCTGCCGCGCGTCGTTTCGACCGCCGAGGATGCGCGTTTTATCCTCAACGCCGTCGACAGCCCGGCCAACGGCCTGACGTTCTGCACCGGCTCCTACGGCACGCGCGCCGACAACGACATCGTCGCCATGGTCAAGGAATTCGCCGATCGCATCCATTTCGTCCATCTGCGCAACATCACCATCGAAGATGACGGCTCGTTCTATGAAGCCGAGCATCTCGAGGGCGGCACCGACATGGCGCATGTCATCCTCGCTCTGATGCAGGAAGAGGCGCGGCGCCGCAACGAGGGCCGCGCTGACTGGCGCATTCCGATGCGCCCGGACCACGGCCACCTGCTCGCCGACGATATCGGCAAGACCAGGATCAATCCCGGCTATTCGCTGATCGGTCGGCTTAAGGGTCTCGCCGAGCTGCGTGGCATCATGCGCGCCGTCGAGCGGTTCGGGCTGGCTTGAAGCTGTCAGGAAACAACCCGCAGTTTGCATATGTAAAAGTTACTTGTCTATGTGAAAATAGCTGCTACGAATGCGGGCCGGGCGGACATGCTCGGTTCCAGGGAGGAATTGCCTGAAATGACAAGACTGCGCGGTCTTGCGTGGGATCATCGACGTTGCTGGGGTCCGCTCGACGCCAGCGTGGCGCCGTATTGCGCTGGCAATCCAGGCCTTGAAATCGAATGGGACCGCCGCAGCCTCTATGAATTCGGCGAGGGTGCCCTCGGTCCGGTGCTCGGCACTTACGATCTGGTCGTGTTCGATCATCCCTTCATCGGCGACATCGCGAAGGATGAGCTGATGGTGCCGTTCGACGCCTATCTGTCGGCCGAACAAATCCGTTTCTTCGAACGCGATTCGGTCGGTGCGTCCTGGCGCTCCTACGCAAGGAACGGACGCCAATGGGCGTTGCCGGTCGATGCCGCTTGTCAGGTCGCGTCCTATCGCCCGGATCTCCTGGAGCGTTACGGGCCGGTGCCGCGCACACATGACGAGGTGGTCGAGCTTGGTCAGCGTGCCCGCAAGAACGGCAAGTGGCTTGGCCTGCCCTCGGTCCCGACGGATGCCATGTGCATGCTTCTGACGCTTGGCCGCCCACAGGAGAACGGTGAGCAATTCATTGCCAGGGAGATGATCGAGCAGGCCATCACTCAGTTGCGTGAGCTTGCGGCACTGTCGCATCCGAACTCATCAAAATGGAACCCGATCCGCTGCTATGACCATATGATCGCGTATGACGACGTGGTCTATGTGCCTTTCGCGTTCGGTTATGTGAACTATACCTCCAAGAGTGACAGGCCGTGTCTGCGCTTTGCCGACGTGCCGACGCCGCATTCCGCCGGAGCCTTGCTCGGCGGTGCCGGCATCGGCGTCAGCGCCCAATCGAAACACAAGCAGGCCGCGATCGACTACGCGGTGTTCCTGTGCTCGCCCGAATACCAGCGCGGCGACTATGTAAAGTCGGGCGGACAGCCGGGATCGCTGGCGGCTTGGAAAGATGTCGAGGTCAATCATCTCTCCGGCAATTTCTTCAACTCGACGCTTGCGACGATCAGCTCGTCCTATCTGCGTCCGACGCACCCTGGCTTCATCGCCTTCTTCCGCGAATGCGCGCCGCATGCGGCGGCGGCCATCGCCGGCGACATTTCGGCGGCCGAACTCGCCGACCATGTGAATCGCCTCTACCGCGAAACCAGGCAACCGGAATGGAGCATTGCGTGATGGCCGCTAATGTTGCCGAGACGCTCGACGACAGCGAAAGCGGTCGCAACGGCTATCGTGTGCCGGCGGTAGACAAGGCGCTCGACGTCCTGGAGTTCATGGCCGCCAGCGCTGAAACGCTGACCCAGACCGAGATCGCGGCCGGCCTCGGACGCTCCATTCACGAAATCTACCGCATCCTGCTCCTGCTGGAAAAGCGCGGCTACATCTTTCGCACGCAGTCGGACCGCTTCCGCCTGTCGCTGAAGCTGTTCGAACTGGCGCACATGCACCCGCCGGTAAACCGGCTGGTCGAATGCGCGCTGCCGGTGATGCGCGAACTGACCGCCAATGCCGATCAGAGTTGCCACCTCGTGGTGCGCGAAGGCCAGAACGCGCTGGTGGTGCTGCAGATCGATTCACCGCTGCCGATGCGCTACTCGGTTGCCTTGGGGTCGCATTTCCCGATCCTCGAAACCAGTTCAGGCGCGGTCTTGCTCGCCCATTCGAACCGGGCCGAGCGCGACCGCATTGTCGATCGCATCGTGACCGCCGGCGAAGGACAGGGCACGCGGGCCGAAATCGAGGCACGGCTGAACGAGGTGGCCAGGCTCGGCTACGAGATGCGTGCCTCGTTGGCCGTCGAAGCCTGCACCAACATCTCCATGCCGGTGCGCGATCACACCGGCGCCGTCATCGCCGCACTCACGGTCCCGCTGCTGCCGCAGAAGGCGGCACGGTTCGACCGGCAGACCGTCTTCGAACGCACTCGCGCAGCCGCTGAGAAGATATCGGCGGAGCTCGGTTGGGGGGAATCCAACTCTTCGTTACGTGCCGACCCGGAACGGCGGGACTACCCGTTCAGCGATTAACAAAAGCGATAAACCTGGGAGAAGAAAATGCACTGGTCCAAGTCAATCCTGTTTGCATCCGCGGCCGCGCTGGCCATGGGCGCGGCTGCCCATGCCGAGAACATGCCCAAGCGCATCGGCTACGTCACCAATTACGCCACCCATGAATGGTACCAGAACGTCATCAAGGGCATGAAGGCTCATGGGAAGGAACTCGGCATCGAGGTCGAGGTACAGGACGCCAATCTCGACATATCCAAGCAGGTCGCTGCAGCCGAAGACTTCATCGCCAAAGGCGTCGATGTGCTGATCATCACGCCGGTGAATGAAGAAGGTGTGGTGCCGCTGCTGCGTCAGGCCAAAGCCGCCAACATTCCGGTGGTGCTCGAGGGCAATCCGGTCAAGGGCATGACGACGATGGTCGCCATCTGCGACTATGACACCGGCTATTTCTCCGGCGTCGAGGCCGGCAAATATGCCAAGGAAAAGCTCAGCGGCGTTGCCAAGGTGATGAATGTCGGCCTGCCGCTGCTTTCCGCCACGGTGCTGCGCTCGCACGGCTTCATGGACGGGCTGAAGACCGTCATCCCTGACGCGGTCATGGTCCACGACCTTGACGGCGGCGGCAATCCCGACCGCGCGCTCGAAGTGTCTTCGGCGGCACTCGCCAAGAACGCCGACATCAACATCATCTACGGCATCAACGACTCGTCGTCGCTGGGCGGCCTGCAGGCCTGGAAGGCGGCCGGCAAGTCGCAGGATGGCCTGTTGACCGTCGGCACCGGGGGCGAGGGGCTTGCCTTCATCAACGCGATGCAGAACGAGCCGTCGTATCGCATCGAGGCCGCAATGTTCCCGGAAAAGGAAGGCTTCACGGCAATCGATGCTGCGGTCAAGCTCTTCAACAATGAGGAAGTGCCGGAGCATATCGTCAGCCCGACCGCGCCGATGAACGGCGAGGACTGGAAGAAGTTCTATGATTACGACGGCACCACCCGCACCATCAAATGGGATGCCGTCAACGCACTGCAGCCGCCGGCAAAGTGCATGAAGACCTCCGCCGACCTGAAGAAATAAAGCCGGCTGACTTTGCCCTTCCCGCGTTGCGGGAAGGGCGCCTGAACCATAGCGGCCTGAATGGATTGAGATGAGCGAGCTTACACACGCCTCCGCGCCGAAGCGCTTAGTCGGCGGACAGCTGCTGGGCAGCAGCCAGCTTGTGCTGGGTGTCATCCTGGCGGTGCTGTGCATTGCCATCTCGATCGCGGCGCCGCAATTCTATTCGGAGGCCAACATCATCGCCATTCTGCGCCAATGCGCGCTGGTGCTGATCGTTGCCTCGGGCATGACCATGCTCATCATCACCGCCGAGGTCGATCTGTCGGTCGGCGCTTCACTCGCCTTCGTCGGCTGCATCGGTATGGCGGTGCTCAATTCTACCCATAGCCTCACGCTCGGCTTGCTGGCGGCCCTTGCCTTTGCCGGCGGGGTCGGCCTGTTCAATGGGCTGGTCGTCACCAGGCTGCGCGTCAACTCGCTGATCGCTACCATCGGCACGATGATGATGCTGCAAGGCGGCGTCTATCTGTTCACGCGCGAGGCGGTGCAGAACCACAATCAGCTCGCAAGCTTCACCGATCTCGGCGCCGGCTACGTCGGCGCGGTGCCGGTTCCCGTCATTCTGGCGGCGCTGATCTTCGTGGTTGCCTATGTAACGCTGCGTTTCACCACGCTCGGCCGCTACCTCTATGCGGTTGGCGCCAATGAAAAGGCGGTGCGCCTGTCCGGACTTCGGTCCGAGCGCCTCAAGCTGTTTGCCTTCGTTCTCACCGGGCTCTGCGTCGGCGTTGCCGGCATGATCCTGTCGTCGCTGATGAATGCCGGCCAGCCGACCGCCGGCCGCGGCTTCGAACTGACGGTCATCGCTGCCGTGATCCTCGGCGGCACCAGCCTGCTCGGCGGCCGTGGATCGCTCTTCGGCACCTTGCTCGGCGTACTGGTGCTGAAGGTGATCGACAACGGCATCATCATTCTCGGCTGGAACCAGGACCTGCAGATGGTGGTGCCGGGCATCGTCATCATCCTCGCAACCTATCTCGACATCATCCGGAACAAAGCCAATGTCCGTTGATTTCCTTCATCCTGGCGAAGGCGCGGCCATCGACACCAGCGTGCCGGCGCTCGAACTGCGCGGCATCGACAAGCGCTTCCCCGGCGTCGTGGCGCTCGACAATGTCGACTTCAGCCTGGAGCCCGGCAAGATCCACGCCTTGATGGGCGAGAATGGCGCCGGCAAGTCGACGCTGATCAAGATCATGGCTGGTGTCTACGGCAAGGATGCCGGCACCATCCGCCTGCGCGGCCACGAGGTCGACATCAAGTCGCCGCGCGACAGCTTGAAGGAAGGCATCAAGGTCGTGTTTCAGGAGATCGCGCTGATCTCCGAATTCACCGTTGCCGAGAACATCTTCCTGGAAGGCTATCCGACCGGCAGAGCCGGCTCGATCGACTGGAAGAAGATTCGTGCCGATTCAGCTGCGCTATTCCACCGCATCGGCTTCAATGTCGATCCGGCGGCACGCACGGGATCGCTGCCGGTCAGCCAGCAGCAGATGGTCGAGATCGCCCGTGCGCTCGCCCATGAAGCCCGCGTCGTGGTGATGGACGAACCGACGTCCTCGCTGACGCCCAACGAGGTTTCGCTGCTGTTCACAGTCATCCGCCGGCTGGCCAGCCTTGGCATCGCGGTGGTCTATGTCAGCCACAAGCTCGACGAGGTGTTCGAGATCGCCGACACGGTGACCGTGCTGCGTGATGGGCGCCACATCTCGACCAGGCCGATCGGCGAGCACACCAACGACACGCTGATCCAGGACATGATCGGCCGGCGCATCGACAATCTGTTTCCCCGCCAGCGTGGCGCGGCGGGCAGCAAGGTCGCGCTGTCGGTGGAGAACCTCACCACGGCGAAGAAGCTGACCGACGTCTCCTTCGAGGCACGAGCTGGCGAGGTGCTCGGCTTCTTTGGATTGATGGGCGCTGGCCGCACCGAACTCGCCAAGGCGATCGTCGGCTATGACCCGATCACTGCGGGCACGATCACCGTCGACGGCAGCCGGCTCGTGCCGCATGACACGCGCACCGGCGTCAAGCTTGGCATCGGTCTGCTCACCGAGGACCGCAAGAGCGAAGGGCTGATGGGCGAACTGCCTGTCTACCAGAATGCAAGCCTGGCCTCGCTCGGTGCTTTCGCCCGCCTGGGGTTCGTCGACAAGGCGAAGGAACACAAGGCGGTGCAGGACTATGTCGACCGTTTCCGCATCAAGACGCCCAGCCTGTTCCAGCAGGTGAAGAACCTGTCGGGCGGCAATCAGCAGAAGGTGCTGATCGCGCGTTGGCTGATGCGGGGCCTGAAAGTGATCGTCGTCGACGAGCCGACGCGCGGCATCGACGTCGGCGCCAAGTCGGAAATCTTCGCGCTGATCGACCGGCTCGCCGGCGAGGGCCTGGCGGTGGTCATGATGACGTCCGAGATGCCGGAACTGCTCGGTCTTGCGGATCGGATCGCGGTGATGTGCGAAGGCCGCCTGACCGTGATCATGTCGCGCGAGGAAGCCACACAGGAGAAGATCCTCAATGCGGCGATCGGGTAAGATGATGACATCAAGCGATCAGCCCCACCTCGAAGGGAGCATGAGATGAGCTTTGCAGCCACGGCTTCCGCAAAGGCCCAGCCATCCATGCTGGTGCGGCTCGTTGCCCGACAGGAACTGGCGCTGCTCGTCTGCCTCATCCTGGTTCTGGCGTTCTTTTCTTTCACGGTCGAGAATTTCTTCTCCGTGCGCAATTTGACCAACGTGCTTGGCCAGGCGTCGCTGCCGCTGATCGCCGGCATTGGCTGTGCCATCGTGTTCATTTCCGGCGAGGTCGACATCTCGATCGGCTCGCTGCTGGCGACCATTGTCCTACCGCTGATCATCATCATGAACGACACCAACTCGCTGTGGCTCGGCATCAGTGGCGCGCTGCTGTTCGGGCTGATCATCGGCGTGGTGAACGGCTATCTCACCGCTTATGCCGGCATCAACTCGCTGATCGTGACTTTGGGCACGATGTTTATCATGCGCGGCGGTGTCTATCTCTATACCGGCCAGCGCGCCATCCCGGACGATGCCAGCCTCGACAGCTTTATCGCTCTGTCGGATGGCCGCCTGTTCAACACCATCCCCTATTCGGCTGTCATCGCCATCATCCTGCTCGCCGCCTTCGCCTACATGATGCAGCATCGGCCGTTCGGGCGGCAGATCTATGCTGTCGGCGGCAATCAGGAGGTGGCGCGGCTGGCTGGCTATGATGTGCGGCGCGTCAAGTTCATCTGCTTCATCATCAGCTCACTGCTGGCGACGGTCGCGGGCATTATTCTTGCCGCGCGCGTCGGCTCGGCGCAGCATACGGCGGGGCTCAATTTCGAGTTCCAGGTCGTCGCCGCGACGGTTCTCGGTGGGGTCAGTCTTGCCGGCGGCATCGGCAGCCTGACTGGCATGGCTCTGGGCGTGCTGATCCTGCAGTTCCTGTCCAACGGCCTGCGCGGGCTCGGCCTGCCGACCGAATGGCAGCTGGTCATCACCGGCATGATCATCATCGCCGCGGTCGCCTTCGACGAGGCGAAACGCCGGCGCGCGAATGGAGGCTGACATGGCTCGTCTCGAAGGGAAAACCGCCGTCATCACCGGTGCTGCCGACGGCATCGGGCACGCGATCGCTGAAGCGATGGCGCGCGAAGGCGCGCATGTTTTCCTCGGCGACATAGCCGACGGCGTGGGCGAGGAATTCGCGACCGCACTTCGCGCCGCCGGCCGTCAGGCCGATTATTTGCATTGCGACGTCTCTCAAGGGGCCGACATCGCCGGCCTCATCGACAGCGCCGTCAAGAAGACCGGGCATCTCGACATCTTGGTCAACAATGCCGCCATCGCCATTGGCGGCATGCCGGTGCACGAGATGACCGATGAGCAGTGGCACCGGCTGATATCAGTCAACCTGACCAGTGTGTTTCGCGGCTGCAAATACGCGCTGCCGCACATGATCGCGCAGAAATCCGGCTCGATCATCAACATGGCCTCCGCACAGGGGCACATCGGGCTTGATGGCTGGACCGCCTATGCCGGCGCCAAGGGCGCGGTGATGGCGATGACGCGCCAAATGGCAGTCGAGTTCGGCCCCCTGAACATCCGCGTCAATTCGATCTCGCCGGGCACCATCAACACGCCGATGAACGACAGACTGATCAAGGAGATCGGCGGCAACTTGGCCAAGGCGTGGGTCAAGATGCATCCGCTCGGCCGCATAGGCGAACCTTCCGAAGTGGCCGAAGCCGCCGTCTATCTCGCCTCCGATGCCGCGGGCTTCACCACCGGCACCGATTTGCGTGTGGATGGCGGACTGACCGCCGCACCGCGCTATGTTCCCGAACTGCTTTGAAAACACGAAACGAGATTTGAAATGAACAAGGCCCTCGAAGGCGTCCGCATCCTCGATTTCAGCCATTTGCTGCAGGGGCCGTTCGCCACGCAGCTGCTCGGCGACATGGGCGCCGACGTCGTCAAGGTCGAGCGTGCCGGCGCCGGCGACATGTTCCGTGGCATGACCTTCTTCGCCAAATGGGTGGGCGGTTCCGAGAGCCCGAATTTCCTCGCCTGGAACCGCAACAAGCGCTCGATCGCGCTCAACCTGAAGAGCCGCAAGGTGCACGCCATCCTCATGGAGATGGCCAAGACCGCCGACGTCGTGGTGCAGAATTTTCGCCCTGGCGTGCTGGCCAAGCTCGGCTATGGCTACGAGGACTTCAAGGCCATCAATCCGCGCATCATCTACTGCTCGGGTTCGGGCTATGGCGAGGAGGGCCCCTATGTCGAGCGCCCCGGCCAGGACATGCTGATCCAAGGGCTAGCTGGGTTGATTGCCAACACTGGCCGCGGCGATCAGGCGCCGGTTCCGGCCGGCGCCGGGCTCGCCGACCAGATCGGCGCCATGAACATGGTCTACGGCATCCTGTCGGCGCTTTATTATCGCGAGAAGTCCGGCAAAGGCCAGAAGATCGAGGTCAATCTGCTGGCCGGCCTGCTGGCGCATCTCAATCAGGAATATGTAGCCGTGCTCAATCTCGGCGAGGATTTCGTGCGGCCCAATTCCGGCATCGGCCATCCCGGCATGCAGGCGCCGTTCGGCATCTACGAGGCGAAGGACGGCGGCTACATTTCGATCGCCATGAGCCCGTTCAAGACGCTGTACGAGGTGCTGGAGGCGCCGCAGCTTGCCGTTTATGACGACCTCAAGACCTTGTTCGATAAGCGCGACGAGGTGTTCGAGAAGGTCAATGCGGAGACGAAGAAATTCGCCACGCAGGATCTGCTGGCGCGGCTGCTGGCAGCCGACATCTGGTGCGCCGAGGTGAAGGATATCCGTCGTGCGGCCGAAGACCCTCAGGTCAAGCACATGGGCATGATCACCAGCTATGATCATCCGCGCGGCGGCAAGGTGCGGGTGGTGGCGCCTGCGGTCAAGATGAGCGAGACGCCCGCGACCATCGAACGGCCGGCGCCGTTGGTCGGCCAGCATGGCCGCGAGATCCTGGCCGAGTTCGGCCTTTCGAAGGAGGAGATTGCAGCATTGGAGGCGTGCGGCGACATGACCGTGGACGCGGCCTGACAATGCGCGTCTACCAGACACTCACGGTCGAAGCTTTGGGCCGCGTCGCGGTCGTCACCTTCCGCCGCGCCGACCAGCTCAACGCCATGAACCGGATAATGCAGGGTGAGATCACCGACGCCTTTGAGGCGCTGTCCGGCGACGCGGGGGTAGGGGCGATCGTGGTGACCGGCGAAGGTCGTGGCTTCATGGCCGGCGCCGATATCAAGGAATATGCCGCGCAGACCGCCGCCGAATTCGACACGTTCCAGGCAGCAGGCATGCGCATGTACGCGGCGATCGAGAACAACCGCAAACCGGTGATCGCGGCGGTCAACGGCTTTGCCCTGGGCGGCGGCATGGAGCTGGTGCTGTGCTGCGACATCGTGATCGCCAACCAGTTCGCAAAGCTCGGTCTGCCGGAGATCAAGCTCGGGCTGGTTCCCGGCGGCGGCGGCACGCAACGCAGCGTCGCCAAGCTCGGCCGCAACCGCGCCAACCTTCTGCTGATGACCGGTGCCATCGTGCCGGCCTCCGAATTCGTCGCTGCCGGCCTGGTCAACGAGGTCGTCGATGTCGACAGGCTGATGCCGCGCGCGCTGGAATTGGCTGAGGTGATTGCCGCCGAGCCGGCCGCCGCGATCGAAGGACTGAAGGCGCTGACAGTGCATGCCGTGTCGGGCGATCTGGCCGAAGGCCTTGCCATGGAGCGCGACATATTGGGCGATCTCTATCGCAGCGAGATCGGCCAGCAGCGGGTCAAGGAGTTCGCCGACAGGAGCACGACAAAGAAGGCTGCACCGTGAAGACCGGCGACGACTATCGCGGACTGGGCTGGGCGCATGGCGCGCTGACTGTCCAGCGGCTCGGCGCGATGCTCGCGCCGGTGACTTTCATTTTGGCGGACGGTCGGCAGGTCTCGCCGATGCACATCGCGCCGTGGTCGAGCGAGCCGGGGGCGGCTGCGCTGCCGGGCATCCTGCGCAAGCTGCGCGGCGAATGGCCCTGCGTGCCCTTCGGCTATTCGGTGCCCGCCGAAGGGTGGCCCGAGACTTGGGCGCGGGTTATGGGGCCGCCGGGGCTGGACGAAGAAGTCCACGGCCACAGCTCCAACCATGACTGGACCTGGCGCGACAGCGAGAGCGGATCGCTGTCGCTGGTACTGGACTATCCCGAGGGGAGTCCTGTCGAGCGTGTCGAACGGACGATTACGCCCAATCAATCGGCACCGGCAATCGACATTGAATTCAAGATCACCGTCCGCCGAGCCTGCCGCTTGCCGATCGGCCTGCATCCAGTATTCCGGCTGCCTTTCAAGACAGGCGCCGCTACGCTGGAACTCGGAGGCTTCGATGAAGGCCGTACCTATCCTCACGATGTTGAACCGGGTGCTGCACTGTTTGCCAGGAATAAAACGTTTTCCGAACTGATCAGTGTGCCGGCGCGCACAGGCGGTGTTGTCGACGCCTCGCGATTGCCTCTGGCCGCCGACACCGAGGAATTGCTGCAGATAGAGGGGCTCGATGGCGCGGCTGCGCTCGCCAACCACGCGGACGGCTATCGGGTAAAACTCTCCTGGCAGAAGGAGCATTTTCCGAGCCTTCTGCTCTGGTACTCCAACCGCGGCCGCAAGGCAGCACCGTGGAATGGGCGCCATGTCGCCATTGGTATCGAGCCGATCTGCTCACCCTTCGGGCTCGGCCCAGCGACCGCGCTGGCTGACAACCCCATCGCCCAATCCGGCATTGCGACGGCACTGGAATTCTCAACCGAAAAGCCATTCGTGACCCGCTACCGCATCGAGGCGTCCGCGCTGTGAATGATCGTGCCGCAATGTCCCTGGTCAAGTCGAACCGGCCGCGCTTCACTGATGTCGAAGGGCTGGCCGCGATGGTCGGCCAAGGCGACTCGCTTGGCGTCGGCGGTCACCATTTCGCTCGGCTGCCGATCGCATTGCTGCACGCGATTGCCCAGCTGGGCGTCAAGAATTTGCACTACGTTTGCTGGGCGGGCGGGTTGCCGCTCGAGCTGCTGCTCGAAGCGGATGCGGTGGCGGAAATCGACCTCTGCTTCTCCAGTCTCGATATTTTCGGCCTGCCGCCGAGGTTCCGTGCCGCCGCCGAAAGCGGAGCGATACCGGTTCGCGATTGGACGGCACTGGCCATGATCCAGGCGCTGCGGGCGGCACAGCAGAATCTGCCGTCCATGCCGTTCCAGCTTCCGGATGGTTCGGACATGCTGTCGCGTTTGCCGGGTGCGAGCGCCATGGCCGATCCGATCGCCGGAACAGATATGGGATTTATCCCGCCACTGCGTCTTGACACGTTCGTCGTCCACGCACAGCGCGCGGACGAAAGCGGCAATGTGCAGATCCTTGGCCCGCGCGCACTGGACTTCGCAATGGCGGGCGCGGCGCGCAAGGTGCTGGTCACGGTCGAGGAGGTCGTCCCGGTCGGGGCGCTGCGGCAGGACGGGCGCCAGAGCGTGCTGACCCGCAATCAGGTTTCGGCCATAGCGCTTATGCCGGGCGGTGCCTACCCGGCCTCGTGCCTGCCATTCTATGTCACCGATTATCAGGCGCTGTCGCAGGCATTGGCGGCCAGGGAAACGCCCTTGGCGGACAGTCTGCGGCTGCCCTCTGATGGCGTGCCGAAGCCGCTGCAAAAGGCCGCGAAGGTTCGCGCCAAAACGGCCCTCGCAATGCCGGCGCTCGCACATGGTGAGGAGAAAGCATCCGTCGACGAGATCATCGCCGCTCGGATCGCCGCCGAGCTCGACAATGAAAGCTTTGCCAGCGCGGGTGCCGTCTCGCCGCTGGCCAATGTCGCCTACCGGCTGGCAAAGGCGACGCACGCGCCGGACATGATCATCGCGACGATGAGTTGCGGCCACCTCGACACCGCGCCGAGCCCGATGATCCTGTCGCTGATCGAAAGCCTGGATTGCGAGACGGCGGTGACGCATGCCGGCGGCGACGACACCTACTCGACCTACTATCAGGCAGGCGCTGTAACACATGAGATCGTCGGCGCGGCGCAGGTCGACCGACGCGGCCGCGTCAACACCATCGCGCTGCGCAAATCGAGCGGCGGCCTGATACGGTTGCCAGGGCAAGGCGGCATGGCCGATGTCGCCAACATGCACCGCGACTATTTGCTCTACATTCCTCGTCATTCGGTCCAGTCGCTGGTGGATGAGGTGGAGATCGCGAGTTCCGCCCGCGGACTGCTGACCCCGGCAGAGCGAGAGCCGATGGGCTATCGCACCGGCCAGGCGCTGGTGTTCACCGATCTCTGCGTCTTCCGGCTCGACCGGATATCCCGGGAATTGATCGTCCTCGAGACCATGCCAGGTGTCACGCGCCAGCAGGTCCGCGACGCCACCGGGTTTGCGGTGACCTTCGACGCCGATTGCCGGGAGGTCCCCTTGCCTTCCAGCGATACGCTCGCTGTGCTGCGCAATCGCATCGATCCGCTTGGCCTGCGTCGCCTCGAATTTGTCAGCGCCAAGGAACGCGGTGCGCTGATCGCCGAGATCCTCGCCGCCGACCGCGCGATGGTCGATCGCTGCATCGCCGCACAGAGATCGCAGTCGTAAGCTGAGGAGCGCTTCATGGCAAAGCCATTGCTCGACATGTCCGCCGCGCGCGTTTTCTTCGATGGCATCTTCACCAGCCCTCGCGTCGCGCACCCGGAGGGCGTGGCCGTCCACCGTGACGGGTCGATCTGGTGCGGCACCGAAACCGGCGACCTTCTGCGGCTGGCCGCCGACGGAGGCTCGGTCGAACGCATGGGCGGCACGGATGGCTTCCTGCTCGGCATTGCTTTCGACAGCGCGGGGAACTGCTTTGCCTGCGACCTCAGGCACGCCGCGATTTTTCGCTGGGATGCCGCGACAGCGCGCATGGAACGCTTCGCGTCGTCCGGCATCCGCGTGCCGAATTATCCCATCGTCGACGAGGCGAGGGGCTGGCTCTACGTATCGGACAGCGTCGGCGAGGACAATCGCTCCGGCATCTTCCGCTACGATCTCAAGACGGGTGAGGGCCGTCTGTGGTGCCAGGAGGCGATGTCCTTCGCTAATGGCATGGCCATGGCGCCAGAGGGAAGCGGGCTTTATGTGGTGGAAAGCAATACGTCGTGTGTCAGCTACGTGCCGATCCTTGCCGACGGTGCGGCTGGACCCAAACAGGTCGTCATCGAGGGTGTGCACAACGTCCCGGATGGTCTAGCCTTCGCTCCGGACGGCTCGCTGTTCATTTCATGCTATGAGCCCAGCCGGATCTACCGCTGGCGCAAGGACCGGGGACTCGAGACATTGATCGAGGATTCGGCCGCGACGACGCTCGCGCACCCCACCAATATCGCCTTCAAGGGTAACAAACTCTACACCGCCAATCTCGGCCGCTGGCACATTACCGAGATCGATTTGACCTTGGCCGGTCGATAGAAGGACGCTCGACGTCCATAGCAGGCGATAGATGAGTTGCCAGTGTTGGCAAAATTCCCAGTGAAATCAAAAGCCTAGAACAGGTCCGGCACGGTAGCGCGTTGCTTTTGCCGATTGCCCTTGCCGCATTGATCGCCCTCCAAAAAAACACGGCTACCGGCGTCGATCTGCGCAATGTCCGCATGCGCTTCCTGTTCTTCGAGACATTCAAGTACCCGACGGCCGAGCTGACGGCGAAGGTGGATCCCGCCGTATTCGCCGATCTCATCTTTCGGTTCTATGGTGTTCGCAGGCTGAATGAACGATCAAATTGGGATGTTTTCATAGCAAAAAAACACAGATAAATCAGGGATTTTCGGACCCCTGCATCGCTCGTGGTGCTCGACTTTACGGACGCATGCTGAACTATCTCAGATGTTGACGTTAAATTAACATCTAGATATGGTTCATTTGATCCGTTGGGTGCCATCGCTTTTGTATCACCGTTGCTCGTCGATCGTCGCTATGTCTGTCATCCTTGCCCCAGCCTGCAGGATTGCCTTGCAGTGCGCATCGCCAGTCGCTGAAAGAGGCGGTGACCATGCCCTGTCTGCTCGGAATCGATAACGGTCTCACTGTTACCAAGGCGGTGATCTTCGATGCCGATGGCACACAATTGTCGGTGGCGCGCCGGCGGGTTGCGCAATCGATGCCGCATCCGCGCTGGGTGGAGCGCGACATGGCCGGCCTCTGGCAAGCGACCGCCGACGCAATCCGCGAGGCGATCGCATTGTGCGGCCGGCCTGCCGACGACATCAAGGCGGTTGCGGCGACCGCGCATGGCGACGGTCTTTACCTGCTCGACAAGGATCGTCGCCCAGTGAGGCCCGGGATCCTATCGCTCGACAGCCGCGCCGGCGAGATTGTCGAACAATGGTCGGCGGACGGGGTCTTCGAAGATGCGTTGGCGCGCACCGGCCAGGCGCCGCACGTCTCGGCGCCATCGGCGCTGCTGGCCTGGATCAGGAAGAACGAGCCAGACCGCTACGGGCGCATCGGGCATATACTGGCCTGCAAGGACTGGCTGCGCTTTTGCCTGTCGGGCACGATCGGCACCGACCGCACGGAGGCCAGCACCTCATTCACGGATTTCCGCACGCAAGCCTTCGCGCCGGAAGCGACGCGCATCTTCGGACTGGACGATCTGTTTGACGCGCTACCGCCGGTGGCGCATTCGGCCGAAATCGTCGGCCAGGTCACCGCCGAGGCCGCCGACATGACCGGCCTTGCCAAGGGAACACCGTTTGCATGCGGACTGCATGACGTGACCGCCTCCGCGCTTGGCATGGGCGGCCATGAGGAGGGCGTGCTCGCCATCGTCGCCGGGACCTATTCCATCAACGAAGTTGTCTCTTTGGAACCGCGCATCGACCCGCGTTGGTTCTGTCGCAACGCCATCGACGCGGGCCGCTGGAACAACATGGCGATCTCGCCGGCCTCGACCGCTAACTACGACTGGTTTCTCGACACATTCTGCCGTTCGGAGCAGGAAAAGGCATCGGTCGATGGTGGCTCGATCCATGAGTTTCTGGCAGGCGAGATCGACGCGGCGTTGAAGAAGAGGTCGACCATCCTGTTTCACCCCTATCTGTTCGGCTCCCCCTTTGGCGATGTCGCCAGCGGCAGCTTTGTCGGCCTTCATGGCTGGCACAATCGCGGCGATATGCTGAAGGCGGTTCTGGAGGGCATTGCTTTCAATCATCGCTCTCATGTCGAAGCCTTGCGCGAGGGCTTTGCTATCAGCGAGATCCGCCTGACCGGCGGTGGTTCGCGCAATCCGGCCTTCGTCCAGATGTTTGCCGATGTGCTGAATGCCCCGGTCACCATCACCTCGACCGATGAGGCCGCGGCTTTTGGCGCTGCTCTTTGCGCGGGTGCCGCGGTCGGCATATTCGCGACGCCGCAACAAGGTGCCAGGCAGGTCGGTATGACGGCGCGCCAATACGAGCCAGTGCCGGCCTCCAGTGCTGTGTTCAACGAGCGCTTTTCCCTCTATGGCCGCGTAGCCGCTGCGCTCGAACCGCATTGGCCGGAGATCGAGAAGCTGGCGCGGCAAGACACTGGGGGGACCGCATGATCAAGGCCGACGAACGACGCGAAGAGATCGCAGACTATGTGATCAAGCTCGGCCAAGTGCGCATAGACGATCTGGTCGAGCATTTCGGCGTATCGCGCATGACCATCCACCGGCACATCGACCGGCTGGCGCAGCAGGGCGTGCTGCGCAAGCTGCACGGTGCGGTGACGGTTCAGCCGTCCGGCCTTTACGAAAGCGCCTTCCGCTACCGGGTGACGGTCAACCGGGCCGAGAAGGATGCGCTGGCGCGGGCAGCACTGGATTATGTCGAAGCCGGCCAGGTGGTCATGCTGGACGATTCCTCGACGGCAAACGCCGTCGCCACGCTGCTGCTCGACGTCAAGCCGCTGACCGTCATCACCAACTCCGTGGCGACGGCGTCGCTGCTGACCAATGTCGATGACATCGATTTCATCTGCCTCGGCGGCCAGTACCACGCCACCTACAATGCCTATATCGGCATCGTCTGCGAGAACGCCGTGGCGCAGCTGCGCGCCAATGTGCTGATCTGTTCGGCTTCGGCCATCACCGGAACCACCGCCTTCATTCAGGACCCCAATGTCGTGCGGGTCAAGCAGGCGATGATGGCCGCATCGGTCAAGCGTATCCTTCTGATCGACCATGCCAAGTTCGACAGGATCGCGCTGCATGTCTTCGACGATCTGACCAGCTTCGACGTCGTGCTGGTAACCGAAGGCCTGGGCGATGCGCGGGCGCAAGCCCTCGAACGGGCCGGCGTCAAGCTGCGCGTCGTCAAGACGAAAGCACCATGAGCCCAGCTGAAGGAACACGTACGGAAAAACCTGCCGGGCGTCTGGTCGCCATGGCGGGGATCGGCCAGGTCGACGTCGTCATTCTCGGCGCCGGCATCAACGGGGCAGGCCTGTTTCGCGACCTGTGCGCGCAGGGCGTCAACTGCCTGATCGTCGACAAGGCGGACTTCGGTTCGGGCACCAGTGCCGCGCCATCGCGGCTCATTCACGGCGGCCTGAAATATCTCGAGACCGGCGAATTCGGTCTCGTGGCGCAGTCGACGCTCGAACGCAATTTGCTTTTGAAAAACGCGCCGCACTATGTCAGCCCGCTGCCGACCGTCATCCCGATCTTTTCCTGGAGCAAGGGCATGCTGGCGGCGCTGCGAACGCTGTTCGGCTCGACCAGCGCGCCGCGCAGCCGCGGCGCCATCCTGATCAAGATCGGCCTGATGATCTATGATTTCTATGGCTCGCGAAACCAGGTCATGCCGCGCCACCGCATGGTCGGGCGGCGCCAGGCGCTCAGCGGGATGCCGGCGCTCAATCCTTCGATCGTCGCCACCGGCACCTACTACGACGCCAAGATAAGCCACCCTGAAAGGCTAGTGCTCGAGCTGATCCTCGATGGACTGCGGGCAAATGCGGCCTCGGCCAGCGCGAACTACACGGCGCTGATGGCTTCGGCCGATGGCGTGCTCACCTTCCAGCCGGAAAACGGCGCGGCATTTTCGGTGCGGCCCAAGCTGGTGGTCAATGCCGCCGGTCCCTGGATCGATGACGTCAACGACTTGCTTGGTGCGCCGTCGAAGATGATCGGCGGCACCAAGGGCTCGCACATCCTGCTGAAGCATGACGAACTGGTCAAAAGCCTGGCCGGGCGCATGCTCTATTTCGAGGCCGACGACGGCCGCATCTGCCTTGTCTATGACTATCTCGGCCTGGCGCTGGTCGGCTCCACCGACATCAAGGCCGACAATCCCGACGAGGTGCGCTGCGAGCCCGAGGAAGTCGAGTACCTGCTCAATAGCGTGCGGACGCTGCTGCCGGGAATGGCGTTCGAGCGCGAGCAGATCGTCTATGCCTATAGCGGTATCCGGCCGCTGCCGGCCTCCGATGCATCGGTACCTGGGCTGATCAGCCGCGATCACTCGGCGCCGGTCGCCGAGCCGGACCGGAACAGGCCTTTCGCGGTTATCTCGCTAATCGGCGGCAAATGGACGACCTTCCGTGGCTTCGCCGAGGAAGTCGCCGATACGGTGCTTGGGCGCCTGAAGCGCAGCCGCAAGGTGACGACGCAAGCCATGCCGATTGGCGGCGGCAGGGATTTTCCGCCCGATGCTTCGGCACGCGCAGACTGGCTGGCCCGGGCGCGATCGGAAACGGGCATCGAGGAACGGCGCCTCGATCAGCTGCTGTCGCGATATGGCACCAGAGCTACGCAGATCGCCAGGCATGGGCCGGATGATGAGGGTCGACTGCCGGATTCAGAAAGCTACAGCCGGTCGGAAATCGACTACATCGTCCGCAACGAATTCGTCGAACATCTGGCTGATATCGTCATGCGCCGCAGCACCCTGGCGATTGCCGGTTCCCTGACCGGCCGGGACTTGCAGGAGATCGCGTCGATCGCCGCGCGGGCTCTTGACTGGAGTGCTGAGCGCATTGCGCAGGAAATCGAGGCCGCAGTTGTGGAACTCGAGGGCCGGAACCTGATGCGGTTGGACTGATCGCGTCATCGGGCAATGCCGATGGCTTTTCTCAAGGCAATCCTATCGGTTTGCCCATGGCTACGTCGCGTGTGCAACACAGCGTGACACAGCCTGATTGGGATTTATGTGCCGCCGGACATAAATGATTGAAAACAGATATTTAGTTTGAAGATCGGCAGCAAATACCGGTTGCTGTCTCGATGGTATTGAAGTTCGATAACATCGATTGACGTTAAAATAACACATCATTATGATCACCCAATATGCAGACCTCCTAATAGGGCCACACAGAATTCCCGTAGGCCAAATCCGGCGAGGGATTGACAGCGATGCAGGGATGTGAAAATTTTTGCACACAAAGATAATAATATCATCCTGGGGAGGAGATGGCTTGAAATCCGGCGGAACCGCTAGCCGCGACCATGAATCCAGCCTCGCCACGCGAGCGGCCTGGCTTCACTATGCCGGGGGTCTCACGCAGGCCCAAGTGGCCAAGCGGCTTGGCCTGACCAGCCTCAAGGCGCACCGGCTTATCACCCGGGCCACCCAGGATGGCCTTGTCAGGGTGATCATCGACGGCGACGTCGGCGAATGCATCGACCTCGAGCAGCAGCTGATCGATGCCTACGGGCTCGATTACTGCGAGGTCGTTCCCGATCTCGATCAGGACGAACTGCCGCTGAAGGCGCTCGGCATCGCCGGCGCGCAGTTTTTGAAGCGCGAGATCGATCGCGGCGAGGACATGCTGATCGGCGTCGGCCATGGCCGGACCCTTGCTGCAAGCGTCGAGTATCTGACGCGCACCGCCGCCGCCCATATCCGTTTCGTCTCGCTGCTTGGCGGCGTGACGCGTAAATTCGCGGCCAACCCGCACGACGTCATGCATCGGCTGGCCGAGCGGACCGGCGCGCAGGCCTATGTGATGCCGGTGCCTTTCGTCGCCAACACCGCCGAGGACCGTGAGGTGCTGCTTGGCCAGCGCGGTATCAGCGATGTCTTCGAACTGGCAAGCCGGTCCGACCTGATGTTCGTCGGCATAGGAACCGCCGAGCGGGAAGCCTCGCTGGTCGCTACCGACATGATCGAACATTCCGAAATCGATGAGGTCAAACGCGATGGCGGCGTCGGCGAGTTACTCGCCCACTTTTTCGACGACAAGGGACGCCCGGTCGATACGGCGCTGTCGGAAAGAATTCTGGCGCTCCCGCGGGACCAGTTGAAAGGCCGCAGGATCGTTGCCGTCGCCGGCGGCAAGGTGAAGGTGCGGGCGATCAGGGCGGTGCTCGAAAGCCGTTATCTGAGCGGCCTGATCACCGATGAAAGCACTGCGCGCGCTCTTGTCGAAAAGAACCAATCCAATGGTGCAAAGCGCCATGTGAACGGAGGATCGTCAAATGCGTGACAACGGCAGATCTGCCTTGCAGGCGGTTGCGTCATGAGTGCGAAGGCTGCAACCGCATCGACCCGTCAGGCCTCGCCCGTCCTGCGTCGGGCACTTGCCGGCGCGGCAATTGTCGTCCTGCTCGGCGCCATGGCGCTCGACACCAAGGTGGTCAGGATCGGGTCCGCAGGCGACGTTCGCAGCGCCGTGTTTTCCGCAGCAGACTATGGCAAGTCGGAATTTCCCAAGGTGCAGGCCGATGTCGAGGGCCGTGCCGCCGACGCCGTGACAGTGGCGACGGCGATCGCCAAGGACAGGGCGACGGCCGAAAAGGAATACGGCGTGCCCGCGGGTGTCGGGCCGGTCATCTCGGTCAAGTTCAGCGGCGTTGTCGGTGAAGGAAAATCGGGCATCTACAAGGTTGCCGTCGATGGGTTGCCCGACACGCTGATGATCCGCGTCCAGACGGGACCGGCTATCAACGGCACGGAGCTGCGCGACGCCACCGGCAAGATCACATTCGGACAGTTCACCAACCAGATCGAATACCAGGACGCCGGCTCGGCGCTGAACAACGAGATGAAGAAGGAAGTCCTGGCCAAGATCGACACCAGTGCCTTGACCGGCAAGACCATATCGGTGGTCGGCGCCTTCAAGCTGGTCAATCCGAAGAGCTGGCTGGTCACTCCGGTGAGGCTGGACGTCAAATGAGACCGGCTGCCGGCAACGGACCCGCGAATGGCGACGCCGTGCTTTCGGCGCGCAACATCGTCATGTCGTATGGCGGCGTCCACGCCCTCAAGGGCGTCAATTTCGACATCCATCGCGGCAAGGTCACCACGCTGTTCGGAGAGAATGGTGCCGGCAAGTCGACGCTGATGAAGATCCTGTCTGGCGTCGTCACACCGACATCCGGCGACATCGTGCTCGACGGCAATCTCGTCAGTTTTTCCTCGTCCTCGGACGCGCGCGATCGCGGCATCTCGATCATCCACCAGGAACTCAGCCTGGCGCCGAATCTGAGCGTTCGCGACAACATCTTCATGGGCCGAGAACTGCGCACCAGGACCGGCCTCGATTTCGCCGAGGAATCGCGTCAGGCGCGCGCGCTGATGGCCGATCTCGAAGAGGACATCGACCCAATGACCCTGGTCGAGGATCTGCGCCTCGGGCAGCAGCAGATCGTCGAGATCGCGCGGGCACTGTCGGTCGATTCCCGCATCCTGATCATGGACGAACCGACCTCGGCGCTTAGCGCCACAGAGGTGGAGGTGCTGTTCAAGGTGATCCGCGATTTGACCAGCCGCGGCGTCTCCATCGTCTACATTTCACATCACCTCGAAGAAGCCCTGCAGATCACCGACTACGCCGTCGTCCTGCGCGACGGCGCGATCACGGCGACGGCCGAAGCCAGGGATATCGACCTCGAATGGATCGTGCGAAACATGGTCGGCGAGAACTTCGATCTCGGCTCGCCGCCGACCGGTCATGCGTTCGGCGAGGTCGCCCTGTCGATCGAGGATGTCAGCGTCGTCGACACTTCTGGCTCCGGTTATTCCGTCGTCGATCACCTGTCGCTGGATGTCAGAGCCGGCGAGATCGTCTGCATTTACGGGCTGATGGGCGCCGGGCGCACGGAATTGCTGGAAGCCGTCGCCGGACGGGTACCGATGGCGGGCGGCCGCGCGCTTCTGGAGGGCGAGGACGTCTCGGGGCTGAGCATCGCCCAGCGCATCGCCAAGGGTCTTGTGTTGGTCCCCGAGGACCGCCAGCGCGATGGGCTGGTGCAGACCATGACCGTCGGTCGCAATCTCTCGCTTGCCAGCATCGAAGCGTTCGCCAAGGGGCTGTTTCTGTCCCGCACCAGGGAGCGTGGGCTGATCGAGGATTCGATCCGCAAGGTGACCATCAAGACCGCGGGCGGCAACGCCATGATCGGATCGCTGTCGGGCGGCAATCAGCAGAAGGTCGTCATCGGCAAGATGCTGACGACCAACCCCAAGGTCATCCTCCTCGACGAGCCGAGCCGCGGTATCGATGTCGGCGCCAAGGCCGAAGTCTTCCGCTTGCTGAGCGAGCGTGCCGCGCAGGGCCTTGCCGTCGTCTTCTCGACCTCGGAGGTCAACGAGTGCCTCAGCATAGCCCACCGCATCGTCGTCATGCGCCGCGGCAGGATTTCAGCCGAATTCGGCGCTAACGCCACCAAAGAGCAGATCATGGCCGCCTCCGGCGAAGCCGTGGTCGCCTGATCACCAGGAATTTCGGAGCCCAGACCATGACCGATGTCAGCCAGGCCAGAAAACAGTCCAGTCCAAGCGCGAGCGAAGGCTTCGATCTCGCCAAGCTGCTGCTCGAGGGACGGGCCTTCTTTGCCCTGATCGTCATCATCGTCGTCTTTTCGTTCCTGTCGCCCTACTACCTCTCGGTGGCGAACTTCCTCACCATGGCTTCGCATGTCGCCATCTTCGGAATCCTCGCAATCGGCATGCTGCTCGTCATCCTCAATGGCGGCATCGACCTTTCGGTGGGATCGACGCTGGGCTTGGCCGGTGTCGTTGCCGGGTTCCTGATGCAAGGCGTGACGCTGACCTGGCTGGGCGTCGTTCTCTACCCGCCAGTCTGGGTGGTTGCGGTGCTGGCCTGCATGCTGGGCGCCGTCGTCGGGCTGATCAACGGCGTGCTCATCGCGCGCTTCAAGGTTCCGGCCTTCGTCGCGACGCTCGGCGTCATGTACATGGCACGCGGCCTGGCGCTGCTGATGACCAGCGGCCTGACCTATAACAATCTCGGTGGTAAACCGGAGCTGGGAAACACCGGCTTCGATGCGCTTGGCTTCAACCGCCTGTTCGGCGTGCCGACCGGCGTGGTGGTCTTGGTGGTCATCGCGCTTATCGGCAGCATCGTCTTGAACCGCACCGCCTTCGGGCGTTGGCTCTATGCCTCGGGCGGCAATGAGCGCGCGGCGGAACTATCCGGTGTTCCGGTCAAGACCGTGCAGATTTCGGTCTATGTGCTTTCAGGCATCTGTGCCGCCATTGCCGGCCTGATCTTGTCCTCGCAGCTGACCTCGGCGGGACCGACCGCCGGCACCACCTACGAACTGACGGCCATCGCGGCCGTCGTCATCGGCGGCGCGGCACTGACCGGCGGGCGCGGCAACATCCGCGGAACCTTGCTCGGGGCCTTCGTCATAGGCTTCCTGTCCGATGGTCTGGTGATCATCGGCATCTCATCCTACTGGCAGACAGTGTTCACCGGCGCCGTCATCGTACTCGCCGTGCTCCTCAATGCCGTTCAGTATCGCCGCCGCAGCAAGCTCCCAAGCGCGACAGGTGGCCAACCGACTTCTCAGAAACGGGGGAAGGCCGAAGCGGCCAATCCTGCCCAAGGGAAGACTGCCAGGTGAACTGGCAGCAACACCGCGTAATCATTGGAGGAATGTACATGAAAACCATGCTGAAAAGTCTGCTTGCCGCCGCGATGGTCGTCGGGTTCACGGCCGCCGCGTCGGCCGCGGGCCTGATCTCGATCATCGTCAACGATCCGGCCAACCCCTACTGGCTGACCGAGGGCAACGTCGCCAAGGCCGAAGCCGAGAAGCTCGGCTATACGGCCAATGTCGGCGCCCACAAGGGCGACACCAACACGGAAAGCAACTTGATCGACACCGCCATCACCAACAAGTCGGTGGCCATCATTCTCGATCCGGCCAATGCCGACGGTTCTGTCGGCGCGGTGAAGAAGGCGATAGCCGCCAACATCCCGGTCTTCCTCGTCAATGCCGAGATCAACCAGGAAGGCCTGGCCAAAGGGCAGCTCGTTTCCAACAACGCGCAGGGCGCTGCTCTCGGTGCCCAGCAGTGGGTGCAGGCGGTCGGTGAAAAGGGCAAATATGTCGAACTGCTCGGCGCCCCGTCGGACAACAACGCCGCGACGCGCTCGAACGGCTACGCGACTGTGCTGAGCCAGTATCCGGATCTCGAAAAGGCTGCTTCGCAGGTCGCCAACTGGGATCGCACCCAGGGCCACGACAAGATGCAGAGCATGCTGCAGGCCAATCCCGACATCATCGCCGTGATCAGCGGCAATGACGAAATGGCTCTCGGTGCGGTTGCCGCGCTGAAGGAAGCCGGCAAGCTGGCTGGCATCAAGGTCGGCGGCTTCGACGGTTCTCCGGACGCGGTTGCGGCCATCAAGTCCGGTGAACTGCAGTACACCGTGCTCCAGCCGGTCGCCATCTTCTCGGCCAAGGCCGTGCAGCAGGCGGACTCGTTCATCAAGACGGGCGCCACCGGTGCGGCAACCGAGAAGCAGCTGTTCGATTGCCTTCTCATCACCAAGGACAATGTCGACAAGTACACGGCACCGTTCGTGCTGTCTGAGTAAAACCTGCACAGGGGGTGTCCTTGCGGACACTCCCTGCCTCTTCTACGAGATGGCCCTCGTGAACTGCCTTCTTAACCAACCGGAATTCGTGGCATGAAAGACCTGCTGATCGGCATCGACGCGGGAACGTCGGTGATCAAATCGGTCGCTTTCGATCTGTCCGGCCGACAGCTCGCGATGACATCAGTGCCCAACAGCTTCGTCACGCTGGAAGGCGGCGGCGCCGAGCAGGACCTCGATCAGACCTGGCGCGACATGGCGCGGACCGTTCGCGATCTCGCGGCCAAAATCCCTGACCTCGCGCAACGAGCCGCGGCGGTTGCGATCACCGGGCAGGGCGACGGAACCTGGCTGATCGATGGCGAAGGCTTGCCGGTCTCGCGCGCATGGCTGTGGCTCGACGCGCGCGCCGGACATTTGGTGGATGAGATGCGCGCCGATCCCCGGGATCGCAGGCGGTTCGAGCTGACCGGCACGGGGCTCAACTCATGCCAGCAGGGTGCCCAGCTTGCCTTCATGAAAAGGAACAATCCAGAGATGCTGGAGCGGGCGGCGACCGCACTGCATTGCAAGGATTGGCTCTACTTCAAGATGACGGGCGAACGCGCCACCGACCCCTCCGAAGGAACCTTCACCTTCGGCGATTTTCGCTCGCGCACCTATTCCAACGAAGCCCTCGACATCCTGGATCTGACGACGCATCGCCGGCCTGTTGCCTCCCATGCTGGAAGGCACCACCGACCATCATCCGCTGTCGCGATCGGCGGCGACAGAGACCGGCCTGCTCGAAGGCACGCCGGTGGTGCTGGGTTACGTGGATATGGTCATGACAGCTCTCGGAGCCGGCCTCTACGATCCCTCAGGCAATGTCGGCTGCACGGTCATCGGCTCGACCGGCATACACACGCGCTTCGCAGCCACTCCCGACGATGTCGTGCTGAACGATGATGGCTCCGGCTACACCATCGCCATGCCTATTCCAGGCGGCTTTGCACAATTGCAGTCCAACATGGCGGCTACACTCAACATCGACTGGCTGCTTGGCCTTGCGCGCGACGTGCTCGCCACGGGTGGCGGCAAACCTTCTCATGATGAGTTGCTGAAGGCACTCGATGTCTGGGTGGAAGCATCCGAGCCTGGATCGCTGATTTACCAGCCTTACATATCGTTGGCAGGTGAAAGAGGGCCATTCGTCGACCCCGATGCACGCGCGGGGTTCATCGGCCTTTCGGTCAAGCACGGCTTCGGCGATCTGGCGCGCGCCGTCCTCGAAGGATTGGCCTTCGCCGCCCGCGATTGCTACCAGGCGATGGGCACCGTGCCGAGCGAGATCCGGCTGTCGGGCGGCGCCGCGCGCAGCCCGTCCTTGCGCCGCATCATCGCGGCGGCGACACGGTCGCAAGTGCGCACCAGCAGCCGCCAGGAAGCCGGCGCTGCAGGTGCCGCGATGATGGCCGCGGTTGGCCTCGGCGTCTACGGCTCGATGGAAGACTGCACTGCCGAGTGGGTGACGCCGCTTCTCGGCGACTGCGATGCCTATGACGAGGCGCTGTCGCAAACCTACGATGCGCTCTTCCCTTCCTTCGTTGCAGCGCACCGGGCGCTTCGGCCGGTGTGGAAGGGCATGGCGCACCGCACAGGAGCAAGATCTTGAGCAATATAACAGATGTCGTCGATCTCTTCGTGATCGGCGGCGGCGTCAACGGAGCCGGCATAGCGCGAGATGCGGCCGGTCGCGGACTATCCGTCATCCTGTGCGAAAAGGACGATCTCGCGCAAGGCACCAGCTCGCGCTCCGGCAAGCTGGTGCATGGCGGCCTGCGCTATCTCGAATATTATGAATTCCGGCTGGTTCGCGAAGCGCTGATCGAACGCGAGGTGCTGCTCGAGGCGGCGCCGCACATCATCTGGCCGATGCGCTTCGTTCTTCCGCACAGCCCGCAAGACAGGCCAGCCTGGCTGGTCCGGCTCGGACTGTTTCTCTACGACCATCTTGGCGGCCGCAAGCGGCTGCCGGGAACCAGGACGCTCGATCTGAGAACATCGCCGGAAGGCGCGCCGATCAAGGACGAATTCAAGCGCGGCTTCGAATATTCCGACTGTTGGGTCGACGACGCGCGCCTGGTGTTGCTCAACGCACTGGACGCCGGGCAGCTCGGCGCAAGGGTGCTCACGCGCACTGCATGCATTGCGGCACGACGCGAAAATGGCCTGTGGTCGATCGACATACAGGATGGCCGCACGGGTGCGGTCACGAAAGTCTGGGCGCGCGCACTGATCAATGCGGCAGGGCCATGGGTCAACGACATTGTCAGCCGCGTCGCCGGCCAGAATTCCACACGCAACGTTCGTCTTGTGAAAGGCAGCCATATCGTCGTGCCCAAATTCTGGGAGGGACGGCAGGCCTATCTGATCCAGAACAACGACAAGCGGGTGATCTTCGTCAATCCCTACGAGAACGATCTTGCGCTGATCGGCACGACCGACATTCCCTACGAAGGCAGGCCCGAGGAAGTGGCAGCCGAGGCAAGCGAAGTCGATTACCTGATCAAGGTGGTCAATCGCTATTTCAAGCGGCAACTGACGCCACAAGACGTGGTCTACAGCTTCTCCGGGGTGCGTCCGCTCTATGACGACAATGCCGACAATCCAAGCGCGGTGACGCGCGACTATATTTTCGAACTCGACGCCTCCAATGGCAACGCGCCACTGCTTTCGGTGTTCGGCGGCAAGATCACCACCTTCCGCAAGCTCTCCGAACATGCGCTGGAAAAGATCCAGCCGTTCTTTCCGACGATGGAGAAGGCCTGGACGGCCAAAATTCCCTTGCCCGGGGGCGACATTCCCAATGCTGACTTCGAGCAGTTCCGGAGTGATCTGCATTCCGAGTTTTCATGGCTCAGCCCGTCGCTGGTGAAGCACTACGCTCGAACCTATGGCACCCGCGCCAGGCAATTGCTGGCCGGCGTGCATAACGAAGCGGATCTCGGCCACCGCTTCGGTCCCGATTTCTATGAACGGGAAGCAAAGTTCCTGGTCGAAACCGAATGGGCAGGTACACCAGCCGATATACTGGAGCGCCGCACCAAACATGGCCTGCATATCAATGCAGCCGAGCGCAAGATTTTCGAAGACTGGTTCGGTAACATCATGGCGGCGGCAGACTGATGGCCTTCACGCTTTCCCTCAACACCAATCCACTGGTCAATCGCTTCGCCGATCCAGACGATCTGATCGACGCGATTGCCTATGGCATCGGTATCCGTGACGTGCAGCTGACACATGAATTCGTCAATCCGGGCTGGCCGGCGGCGACGATTGCTAAATTCCTGCGCCTGTTCAACAGTGCATTGGCGAGGACTGGCGTCCGGATCACCTCCGGCATGACCGGACCCTATGGCCGTCTCAATCATTTCGGCCATCCGGACGCCGATGTCCGGCGCTACTATGTTGACTGGTTCAAGACGTTCGCCGACATTTCCGCCGAACTCGGCGCGTCGGGCATGGGCACGCAGTTCGCCATTTTCACCTACAAGGATTTTGACGATCCGCAACGGCGGGCGGTGCTGCTCGACGTCGCGCTCGAATGCTGGCGCGAGGTGGCCGAACACGCCAAGGCGGCGGGCCTGACCTATCTGTTCTGGGAGCCGATGTCGGTGGGCCGCGAGTTCGGCCACACGATCGAAAGCTGCGTCACGCTGCAGAGCGCCATCGATGCGGCGAAGCTGCCTATACCGATGAAGATGATGGTAGATATCGACCATGGCGATGTGACCTCGCCCAACCCTGCCGACACCGATCCCTATGCCTGGGCGAAAGCGTTTCCATTGCAATCGCCGATCATCCATATCAAGCAGTCGTCCATGAACAAGGGCGGGCACTGGCCGTTCACGGCCGCCTACAACAAGGATGGCCGCATAGTGCCGCAAAAACTGCTGGATGCGGTTCGGCAGGGCGGCGGAACCGACAACGAAATTTGCCTTGAACTTTCCTTCAGGGAGAGAGAACCAGTCGACCATCAGGTTATCGAGATGATCCGCGAGTCGGTGGATTTCTGGGCGCCTTACATCGACAGTGGCCGCGACAGCCTCAAGCCTCGAGTCTGAGCGAATATGTCGGCTCGACGCCGGCACTGGTGGCCAGGAAAACACGCGTTGAAGGAGAAAAAAATGACCCCATATTGGGTCGGCACGAGCTGGAAGATGAACAAGACGCTTGCCGAGGCGTTGCAGTTCGCCGATGCGCTGGCGGCCTTCGTGCCTGGTTTCGACGAGGCGATACAGCCCTTCGTCATTCCGCCGTTCACCGCAGCGCGCCAGGTCAAGGCGGCGCTGGCCAACGCCCGCGTAAAGGTCGGCGCTCAGAACATGCATTGGGCCGACGCCGGCGCCTGGACGGGGGAAGTTTCGCCAGTGATGTTGAAAGATTGCGGGCTGGATGTGATCGAATTGGGCCACAGCGAGCGCCGCGAGCATTTCGGCGAAACGGATGCGACCGTGGGATTGAAAACGGCGGCGGCAGTCAGGCACGGCTTCGTGCCGCTGATCTGCGTCGGCGAGACGCTGGCTGAACGCGAATCCGGCCGCGCCGAGGCGGTGTTGACGGCACAGGTTCTCGGCGCGCTGCAAGAGCTGAGCGGCGATCAGCTGAAGGCAGAAATCCTCTTTGCCTACGAGCCGGTCTGGGCGATCGGCGAGAAGGGCATTCCCGCCAGCGCCGACTATGCCGACAGGCAGCAGGCGCTGATCAAGAAAATTGCCGCCGACCGGTTGCCGATTGCTCCACCTGTGCTTTACGGCGGCAGCGTCAATCCCGGCAACGCAGCCGAACTGATCGGCCAGCCGCATATCGATGGCCTGTTCATCGGCCGCTCGGCGTGGCAAGCGGAAGGCTACATCGACATTCTGAAAAAGGCGTCGGCCGCTATCGCGCGCTGACTGTTACGACACGAAAGCAAAGGAGTTCATCACCATGAAGATCGCACTTGGAGCCGACAGCGCCGGCAAGCCGCTGCTCGATGTCATCGCCAAGCATCTCGCCACCAAGCCGGAGCTGCAGGTCGTCGATCTCAGCCAGGCCGGATTCTACGCCGATATTGCCGCCGCGGTCGGCCACGAAATTCTCGACGGCAACTACGACCGAGCCATCCTGTTTTGCGGTACCGGCATCGGCGTCAGCATCTCCGCCAACAAAGTGCCGGGCATTCGCGCCGCGTTGACCCATGACACCTATTCCGCGGAGCGCGCCGCCAAGTCCAACAACGCCCAGATCATCACCATGGGTGCCCGCGTCATCGGTCCCGAACTGGCGAAATCGATCGCCGACGCATGGCTGGCCTCGGAGTTCGATCCGAACGGCCCCTCCGCCGCAAACGTGCAGGCCGTCGACAAGCTCGACGCCAAGCGCTGACGCGAGGGACCTTCTGTTGAGTTAACTGGTCAAGGCGACCCGCATCGCCTCGATCACGGTCACGGCGGACGCGGCGCCGGGGTCCATATGGCCAAGCGAGCGCTCGCCGAGGCGGGAGGCCCGGCCCTTGGTCGCGACCATTGCCTTGGTCGCTTCCGCGCCTGCCTTCGCCGCCTGCGCGGCGGCCTCGAGACTGCCCGCCAGATCCTTGCCGGAAGCCAGCGCTTCGCCCGCCGCTTGCGCTGCCGGCGACCATGCGTCGATCATCGTCTTTTCGCCCGGCTCGGCCTTGCCACGATCCTGGATGCCTTTGGCCATGGCCTGGAACAGCGCGACTACGTCCGCATCGCCAAGTGTCGTCTTGCCCTTGACGGCCGCCGCGCCGCGCATGAACGCGGTGGCATAGAGCGGGCCCGAGGAGGCGCCGACCGCGTTCAGGAATGACTTTGCCGCCGTGTTCAGCAAAGTGGTCGGATCGGTCGCCCCGGTGTCCAGCGCGGCGACCGCATCGCGGGCCGCGGAGAATCCAAGCTCCATCGCGATGCCGTGGTCGGCGTCGCCGATAACCCCGTCAAGCGCGCACAGCCGGTCTCTGTCGGCTGACATGTTGGTTGCGATCGCTGCGAACATACCGGCAAGGCGGGCTGTGTCGATTGTTGTCATGCTATTGTCCCTTGACGAGGAGCAGGTTCAGCCGGCGCGAAACATGGCGCAATCACAAGGGTGGTCCAGCATCGTCTGCAACTCGCCGTCCAGCCGATGCAGAGTGATCGAGGCCCCGGCCATTTCGAGCGAGGTGCAGTAATTGCCAACCCAGCTTGCGTGAATGGACACGCCGATCTCGTCGAGCCTCTGCTTCACGCGCCGGTTCATGATGTAGAGTTCCATCAGCGGCGTCGAGCCCAGCGAATTGACGAGCACCGCGACCTTGTCGCCGCGCACCGGCGCCATTTCATCGAGAATCCTGTCCAGCATCTCGTCGGTGATCTCGTCGGCTCTTTTCAGCTTTTCGCGCGCGATGCCGGGTTCGCCGTGGATGCCCATGCCGATCTCCATCTCGTCCGGCCCGATCTCGAAATTTGGCCGGCGGGTCTGTGGCAGAGAGCAGGGCGACAGCGCCACGCCCATGGTGAAGGTGTGGTCGTTGGCCTTCCCAGCGATACGCTCGCATTCGTCGAACGACAGCATCCGGTCGCAGGCAGCGCCGGCGGCCTTGAAGATGAAGAAATTGCCGGCGACGCCACGCCTCTTATGCCGCTGGTCACGCGGTGCCGAGGCGACGTCGTCGGTGCTCAGCACCGTTCGCACCTCGATGTCGTCCATGGCCGCCATCTCGGCGGCCATGTCGAAATTCATCACGTCGCCGGCATAGTTGCCGTACATGAAGAGCACTCCAGCGCCGCCGCTGACTGCCTTGGCGCATTCTAGGATCGGGTCGGGCGGCGGCGAGGCAAAGACGTTGCCGATGGCCGCCGCGTCGGCCAATCCTTTGCCGACGAAGCCGAGGAAGCTCGGCTCATGACCCGAGCCGCCACCAATGACGAGGCCTACCTTGCCCTGGCGCGGCCCGTCGCGGGCGATGATCGAGCGTGGACTGCCGTCCACGCCTTTGAGATGGCGGGGATGCGCGGCGAGAATGCCTTCCAGCATTTCGTCGACGGCGCGGTTGCCGTCGTTGATGATCTTCTTGGTCTGCACCGGCATCCTCCCGATTTCCGTATTTTCGCAGATACTATCGGGCGTTACCGAGATTTCCACCCGGCAAGGCGTATTTCGCGTGTCGAAGCATTCTCGCGCAGCGATACCTGAACCCAGCGTTGGCCGCTTCAACCGCCGAGGCCGTCACGGATGGCTGAGAAATAGCGATCGGTTCCGACCTGACCGCCCTTGAGCGCAACCTCCAGCCCATCGATCGCCTTGACGCGCGAATGGGCAACGCAGAGCGGCGAACCTGGCGAAGCGGGCAGCGGCATGCGGATTGTCAGGGCATCGACACCCATCTCGCCGAGTGCATGGCTCGACGTGTCGCCGCCGGCAACGACCACGCGCCGCAGGCTCTGTTCGATCGTAAGGCTGCGAAGGATTTCTCCGAGGCCGCGGCCAAGCCTGTGGCGGGCGCCTTCCTGCCGATCGATTTCGGCGCCCCTGTCGGCAGTGGGGCCAAGCGCGGTGTAGAGGATGACGCTGCGCCCCGCTTGCAGACCGGCAAGCCCATTTTCCGTCGCACGCGCGATCGCCTGCTGCGACGCCTCGGAAACCAGTTCGACCGGATCGACCTCGATGCCGTCGAAACCGTCGGCCAGGGCATGCCGAATCTGCCGTTCGGTGGTCGGCGAGCAGCTTCCCGAAACCACGGCGACCCGGTCGGCAGCGCCCGGCGGCGTGAAGCCTTGTCCGGCGCTGACGATGCCATTCGAAGCCCATTCGGCCAACAACGCATACTCGACCCCAGACGAGCCAACGACAAAAGAACCGCCCGGCTTGCGAACGCGCCACAGCTCGTTGCCGGCCAAGGCTTGCGTCTCCAGATTGTCGACATCGACAAGCACGATTGCGGTGCCGTTTGCGGTCAGGCGATCGAACGCGGCCGATCGCGACGCGGACTGCAGCGTCGCAAGGTCGATCAGCCCGGAGCTCAGCGCAGTCTGCCGCGACAAATGGATCAGCAGATCGGACTCATCCATCGGCGTCGTCGGGTGACGGCTCATCACGGGGTGGCGATCGATGCGGAAATATTGATCGCGATAGGCGGCGAACAAATGGCCGAAGGCGGTGTAGCGTCTGAGTTGCGGCGCGCCGATCAGCAGCGGCACGCTGTCTTGCGCGAACACCGAGCGGCCGATTTCAATGGCCCGGCCGATGCTGCCGATCGTCGGACTGGAATCGAAGGTGGAACAGACCTTGTAGTGGCAGATTGCGGCTTTCAACGTCTTCAGCCAGCCGAAGGCTTCGCGCAGATGCGTGTCCATCCACTGCGGCGTCTCGCTGCGGCTGGTGCCGGCCAGGCCGATCGCCCGGCACTGCGCAAATCGCGCAAGCAAGGCCTCGTCCGGCTGGCGCATGAACAGCACGGTCGGCACGCCACCAAGCTCGAGCGCCTCCATGACATCGGTCGAGCCGGTCAGGTCGTCGCCATAATAGCTGAGAAGCAGGTCCTGCATGGCTTCAGGCTGCCTTGCCGTCGCCGAATTTTTCGATCGACCGCGCCAGTTCAGGGTGGTTCAGGGCGAAGTCGGCAAGCGGAATGCCGTCGACCGCCGCCTGCCAGGCTTGCTGCACGGCGCGCACGCCGGCGCCCGGCCCGTCCGGATGGCTGACGATACCGCCGCCGCAGAGATAGAGAAGATCGACCGTCCGTCCCGTCCGCGCATACGTCTCGGGCGCCTGGCCGCCCCACTGTCCGGAGCCCGCCACCGGCAAGGCACAGTCCTCAGGTGAAAAGATCGGTGTTGTCACGGCCTTGAAGGATTCGACGAAAGAGTCATCCGGTTCCCAGTACTTCGAGGCGATGCCGTTGATCTGGAATTGATCGACGCCGAGCAGTCGCCAGAACTGCTGCCAGACCTTGAAGTCCATGCCGAGGCCCGGGTGACGGGTGAGGATGTCCCAGCCATTGCGATGGGCGTGCAACACCACGCTGGAGCGTTTTCTCAGGAACGCCATGCCACTGAGCCCGATCGAATTGATGTTGATGACAGCGCAATTGCCGCCAGCCTTCGCCACCATATCATGG
Organism: Mesorhizobium sp. M0621; assembly: GCF_040320745.1. Taxonomy (NCBI): domain Bacteria; kingdom Pseudomonadati; phylum Pseudomonadota; class Alphaproteobacteria; order Hyphomicrobiales; family Phyllobacteriaceae; genus Mesorhizobium; species Mesorhizobium sp. M0621. The sequence continues at coordinate 59,465 of NZ_JAMYQF010000007.1, forward strand.
TTGCGCATCAACTCGTCCGGGTCGGCGTGCGAAATACCGAAGGCATACATCACCTTCTTGCCGGTCTTCTGCTCGTTGTCGAGGATCAGCGGCATGATTGACTTCACCCGTTCCGACAGCGGCGAATAGGCCGGGCTCATCAGCTTTTCATCATCCTTGATGAAATCGACGCCGGCGGCGATCAGTTCCGCCACCATTGCCGCCGTCTCGTGCGGCCGCAGGCCGAGCGCCGGCTTGACGATCGTGCCGATGATCGGGCGGTCCGTCACACTGGTCAGCCGACGGCTGCCGGCAACACCGAACTGTGGGCCGGGATGCGCGCCCCGATAGTCTTCCGGCAGCTTCATGTCGACGACGCGGATGCCTGTGAGGCCCTTGATCGAATAGGTGCCACCGATGGCAATTGTCATCAGCGCCGAAAGGTCGGTGCCGATGGCGTCGAACGGAAAGGCGATGTCGACGTCGGCACGCTTGAACGGCCCGTTGCCAGCGTCGGGAAGCGACGGCCGCTCGGCGTCAGGCAGAGGCCGGATCGCCAGCACGCGTGCCGCCACGCGGGCCTTCAACTCCTCGGTCTCGCCAGGCAGCGCAACGAAGGTTCCGGTCGACTGGTCGCTGGCGATCTTGGCCGCCAGCGCTTCGATGCTTCCAGGCGTTTCGATGCGATAGGTGAGGGTGATCATGGTCTGGCCGAGGCGTTCGAAAAAGGTTCACCGGTGCTCTAAATCTGGTATAATGAGTACATAAGTATTGCAAGGCATATCCGGCTGGAAGTTTCAAGGCAGGTCGACAGACGGCAATTTCCGGGAAATGTGGCGGCAGTGTTAGATAGGGCCGGGTCAAGGGAGTGATTCGCGACGATGAACCGTTCGGAACCGATTGTCCGGCGCAAGCTTTCCGACGAGGTCTTCTTGCGGCTGAAGCGCCTGATCACCAGCGGCGAATTGATGCCGGGCGACGACATGCCGTCGGAGCGCGAACTGATGGAGCGCTTCGAGGTCGGCAGGCCGGCGATCCGCGAGGCGATGCAGGCGTTGAGCAATATGGGCCTCGTCGCGATATCGCATGGCGAACGCGCCAAGGTGCTGCAGCTGACCGCCAAGTCGATCATCAAACAGGTCGATGGCGCCGCCAAGATCATCCTGTCGTCATCGAAAGACACGCTGGAGCACCTGAAGACCGCGCGCATCTTTTTCGAGCGCGGCATGGTCAGGGAAGCCGCCGAAAAGGCCACCGCCGAGGATGTGCAGCTGCTGCGGGCCACCATTGCCGAACAGCGCGGCTTCCGTGGCGACTCCGAGGCCTTCATTTCCGCCGATATGAAATTCCATACCCAGATCGCCGCGATCTCCGGCAACCCGATCTATGTCGCCGTCAGTGAGGCGATGCTGGGCTGGCTGAAAGAATACCACACCGAAATGCTGATCTGGACCGGCAAGGAAAGCTTCACGCTGACCGAGCATGAAGAGATCATCGGCCGCATCGAGAAGAAGGATGCCGACGGCGCCGAGAAGGCGATGATCAAGCATCTCGAGCGCTCGCGTGCCCTCTACGTGATGAATTCCGAAAAATGATCTCGCCGAATCAGCCGATCCGGGTGATCGCGTAAGGCGTCGTCACGAGATGGTCTCGGCCAAAAGCTGAAATGTCGACCGGCACGTCGTCCGCCGTCAGGTTCGCCAGCCACGCGACAGTCTCGCCCGTGGCGGAGCGACCGGCCAACGCCAGCACCTTGGTCTCATCGCTCGTCCTCGCAGCCACATGCGCAAGGCCGGCCAGTTCGCAAAGTCCCTTGATCGCCTGGAAAATCGGCCGGGGTGATCCTTCCGCGACGGGTTCCCCGGATGACGCCAACACGCCGAACGGGCCGGTGAAGCTGGAAAGCGTCAGCATCTCCAGTCCGGCGGGCGCGACGCGTGCGGCATAGCCGATCGTCCATGCTGCTGCGAACAGGCCAGCATGGCGCGGGTCGCTGTCGGCCATGGCGATGCGCTGTCCCCCGGGATTGGGCTTGGTCGCGCCGCCATAGGGGTTCTGGCGCATGGCAATCGTAGACGGTCCGATCCGGTATGGCTTCGCCCCGAAGATCGACCGCACCGATTGGGTGATGAAAGGCAGCGCCTCCAGCGATTGCATGATGCTGAGATCGTCGGCGGCATGCACGATCGGGCAGGTGCAATGGGTGACGAAATCGAGCTGGTCCGCCGGCACGCGCTTGCGGTTGAGCTCGGTGAAATAGCTGAACATGCCGCCGCCGGCGCGGATATCGGGAAAGGCGCGCCGCGCTGCGGCATAGACCTCTTCGAGAGGCGGGCACTCAGGCCATGCGCTACCCGGTGGCGTCGACTGCCGGTCGACCGAAGGCGACACGGCAATGGCCGAGAGGTTGAGCCCGGCCCGGCGCACCAGGGCGGCGACGCCTGACAGCTCGGCGTCGAGGTCGCCGGCGCAGGCAGCGACGCATTCGAGGGTCGCCTCAGCTGGATAGGCAGTTGCGAGCCGGGCGAAAGCGCGCAAAGCGTCGAGCCCGTGGCCGCGCGTCGGATCGTAGTGAAACAGCAACTGTTGGGGGCCGAGTGTCGTCAGCGTGGAGAGATTCGCCAGCGCCGTCTCGACATCCTCGGGATAAATGACCACGCCGATATCGGGCAGCCTCGATCCGGCTTCGCCGAGTTCGACGCGGACCGGTTCGCTGGCCACAGCGGCAGCCGGCGCTGTGCCTTCACCAGCAATGCGCAGGCTGATCGTCTGGCGCAGGGGTTGGCCGGCAGGCAGCACATAGGGCCAAGGCAGCGCCAGCGGCCGCACATAGGTCTTGTAGGATGCGTCCGACCAGTTACGCTGGTCCTCCATTTCGAAAGTGTCGCCATCCATCCGGCATTCGGCGGTGACACCAGGCCGAACCTGATGGATGATGGCGCGGATATTCTTGAAAGGCTGCCAGGGGTCGATCAGTTCGGGGAGCCTTGTCGCGACCACGTGGCCGTCCGTGTGCTCGACCGTGACCTGGCTGCCGGCCAGCCGGGCGATCGGGTGCAGGATGCAGAAGCCGCAGCGATTGGTCTCGAAATCGCTCTCGGGTAGGGCGCTCACATCGAACGTCAGGCGACCCTCGGCGGAACCTTCGATCGTGGCGCGGAAGCGGAGCCGGCTTCCGTCCGGCCCGGTGCAACTTGCCGAATAGCTGACCGAGAAAGTGTCTACATTCTGGTCGATGACAAGGTCCGTCAGCGTCGGCTCGTAAGTGCCCCAGTCGCGGTCGCGCACGATGTAGGCGATAGCGCGGAGCACTTCGGTGCCGCCATGGCGGATGGTGCGCAGATTGCCGTTGACGAAGTCCGCGCTGAGCGCGCCGGCGCTGAGCCTGACCGGCTCGGCTTCTACCGCAGGCGTACCATAAAGCAGTAAGGCGTCGGTGGTCATTTCAGCAAGGCGTCGAGCTGCACCGGTTGCCGGCTCGCAGCACCGGCATAGGCGGCCTCGACCAGCGCAAACGTTTTGAGGTTATCGGCGCCCGAGGTCGCCGGTTCGGTTCCCTTTGCCAGGCAGTCTACCCAGTGCTGCTGGATGGCAACGACGCTCTCCTGGATGTTGTGCCAGGGCCGCGACGCCCACGGTAGCAGCGGCGGCGAAACGTCGGTGACGGCCGTGCCGCTCTTGCCGGTGACGGTGAGCCGGTAACCCTGCGCCAGCCGGATCGTGCCGTCGCTGCCGTCGATCTCGATCAGCGTTTCGGGAAACGGCTCCGTGGCGAGCTTCGTCGCGTAGCTGCAATCGACTACCGAGGTGGCACCGCTGTTGTGATCCATCAGCATCGTCGCCACGTCCTCGCCTGATATGCTGGGGTTGATGCGCACCGTTCGCGTGGTGATGGCCGACACGTCGCCCAGCAGAAAACGGGCGATATCGAGGATATGGATACCGAGATCCTCGATGATGAAGCGCTTTCCGGTTGCCAGATAGGGCTGGCCGGAAAACACGTCATAGGCGGAGCGGAAGGAGATGCGCCCGAAAAAGGGCGTGCCGATCTCGCCGCTGTCGAGCACGGCGCGTACCGCCTGGATCGGCGACTGCCAGCGAAAATTCTCATGCACCATCAAAGGCACGCCGGCCTCAGCGCAGGCCTTCACCATCGCCTTGGCGTCGGCGAGCGTCGGGGCAAACGGCTTTTGGCAGATCACCGGAACGCGATGGGCGGCCGCCATTTCGACAAGCGGACGATGGCTGGGCGCGGTGGTGGCGATATCGACGAAGTCGAGGCTTTCGCCGGCGAAAAGTTCCGCCGCATCGGTATAGCGCTTCGCAATACCGAACTGGTCGCCGACGATCTTGAGCCGTTCCGGATCGCGGTCGCAGATGGCGACGATCGAGCCGCCGGCTACGTCGCGCCAGGCATGCATCTGGTTGACGGCAAAGAAGCCACACCCGATCAGTGCTCCTCGCAACTCCGCCATGATCAGCCCGCCTTCGCCATCTGCATCAGCGTCACGCGGCTCTGCAGCCGTCGCTGCGCCTGGTCGACGACGACGGCGACGATGATGACGAGGCCCTTGATCACCATTTGCCAGAACGAACTCACACCCATCATCACCAACCCGTCCGAAAGTATGCCGATAACGAAAGCGCCGACGATGGTGCCGCCGATCGTGCCGCGGCCGCCCGACATCGAGGTGCCGCCGAGCACCGCCGCCGCAATGGCATTGAGCTCGAAACTTTCGCCTGTCGCCGGATGCGAAGCCATCAGCTCGGATGAGATGATCAGGCCGACGATCGCCGCGCAGAAACCCGAGAACATGTAGACGAACATCTTCACCATGTTGACACGTACGCCCGAAATCCGCGACGCCCGTTCATTGCCGCCAACGGCGAAGATGTGGCGGCCGAGCGGCGTGTATTTGGCGAGATAGGCGGCTCCCAGTGCAACGACGATCAGGATCCAGATTGCCACCGGCAGGCCGAGCAGCCGGCCGGCGCCGAGGAAACCGAAGCCGGTGGTGCCCAGTTCCGGCTTGCCGACGAGGTTGGGGAAGGTGCGGCCGTCGGACGACAAGAGCGCCAGGCCGCGCGCGACATAGAGCACACCCAGCGTGGCGATGAACGGCGCGACGTTCAGCCTGGTGATCAGCAATCCGTTGACCGCGCCAATCAGGATGCCGACCGCCAGCGTAATCAGCGCGATCTCGAAGACGTTGAAATAGATGGTGTAGCCGATCTGCAGGTCGATGCCGTTGAGCACGAGATAGCCGGCCATCATGCCGCACAGGCCGACGATCGAGCCGACCGAAAGGTCGATGCCGCCGGTGATGATGACGAAGGTCATGCCCATCGCCAGGAACGCGTTCAGCGCCACGTGCTTCGACATCAGGATCAGATTGGCGGTCGACAGGAAATTCGGCGCCGCGATCGAGAAGAAGATCAGGACGGCGATCAGCGCGATGAAGGTCCTGAGCTTCATCAATGTCAACAGCACCGAGCCGCTGGAAGCGGAGGGAGCGGCCGCCTTGGCTGGGATGTCAGTCATGCGCGGTGCTCTCCATCTGTCGAACCGGTCCGTGGCCAAGCGCCGAGGCAGCGACGAGTACCGCCTCCGTCGCCTCTGCGCGATCGAATATGCCGGTCAGTTTTCCGTTGCTCATCACCGCGATGCGGTCGGACAATGCCATCACCTCGTCGAGATCGGAGGTCGCAAAAAGAATCCCCAAGCCGTCGCGGGACAGTTTGCGCATGGTGCGGAAGACGTCGGCCTTGGCGCCGACATCGATGCCGCGGCTGGGCTCGTCCATCAACAGCACCTTGGGTCCGGTGAGCAGCGCCTTGCCGATCACCACCTTCTGCTGGTTGCCGCCCGACAGCGACGAAACCTCCTGCACCGGGTCGGCGACCTTGATCGCCAGTTCCCGCACCATCTGTGTCACCGCCTGCTTTTCCTCGGCGCCACGGATATGGAACAGGCGGGTAAATCGCGACAGGCTGGCCAGCGTCAGGTTGCTGGCGACCGAGAGGATCGACACCAGCCCTTCGCGCTGGCGGTCCTCGGGGATCAGCGCCAGCCCGCGCCGGATGCGTCGCGTCGTGTCGCGCTCCCTGACCTGTTTGCCGTCAATGAAGATCGCGCCTGTCGAATGGCCGTGGCGGCCCATGATGCAGTCGAACAATTCGCTGCGTCCGGCGCCCATCAGGCCGTAGATGCCGAGGATCTCGCCGGCACGCAGCGACAACGAGACATGGTCGACGGCAAGCCCGCCGGTGGCGCGCGGCAGGCAGATGCCCTCGGCGCGGAATATTTCTTCCCCGGGAACATGATCGTCCGCCTTGGCGAAGTCCTTGGCGTCGGAGCCGATCATCTGCCGCACGATCCATCGCGTGTCGACGTTCTTCATCTCCTCCTGGCCGGTGATGTGGCCGTCGCGCAGCACGGTGATGTAGTCGCCGATGCGGATCAGCTCTTCCAGCCGGTGCGAGATGTAGACGATGGCCACGCCGCGCGCCTTGAGGTCGGCGATCACCTTGAACAGGATGTCGACCTCCGCCGCACTCAGCGCCGAGGTCGGCTCGTCCATGATCAGAATGCGTGCGTCGAGCGAGACCGCCTTGGCGATTTCGACCAACTGCTGCTGGCCGATGCGCAGATCCTCGACCAGCATGTCGGGCCGTATACCGGCTTGCAGGCGTTCCAGAAATTCCGCCGCGCGGTTTTCTTGTTCTTTGCGATCGATCTTGCCGAACCGGTTGGTGATTTCGCGGGTGGCGAAAATGTTCTCGGCGACGCTCATGTTGCCGAACAGGTTGAGTTCCTGGAACACCATGCCGATGCCGCGGTTCACCGCATCGCCGGACGACGAGAAGGACACCTCTTCGCCCTCCAGCAGTATGCGGCCTGCAGTCGGCTGTTCGACACCGGCGATGATCTTCATCAGCGTCGACTTGCCGGCGCCGTTTTCGCCGACCAGCACGTTGACCGCGCCCTTGCGCACTTCGAAATTGGCGCGCTTGACCGCAACGGTGCCGGAATAGACTTTGGAGACATCCTCCAGCTTCAGGATGATTTCGCGCTCCACGGCCGCGCTCATGGCCTCGGTCCGATCTCGGCCTCCGCCGGCGTCACCAGCGGCAGGTCCTGGCCGCTGCCCAGCGTATAGGCGCCGAGCACCTTGGCGGTGCGGCCTTCCAGCGCTTCGCGCGGCAGCTTGGACAGCACCGTCTTGTCGGCATAGCTGTTGAACGCCTTGCCGAACTGGGCGAAGTCGATCTGGTTGGTGAAGTCGTTGAACTGGATGAAGTCCAGGCTGTCGCGCAGTGCGGTGCCGCGCACCGCTGGTCCGATCTGCACTCGCGCATCGGCCTTGCCGTCGCCGTCGACATCGATGTCGACCGTCGCCGCACGCGACTGCGTATTCGCCGCGACGATCTTGCCTTCCAGGCGAACTGCGAAAGTCCACGGCGCGTTCGCCTGCTTGTTCGGATTACCGTATTTGGCTCCGGCCGCTGCGGCATGGGTTGTCGCCAGGGTGTGAACTTCTGGAAACGGTCCGGCTTTCTGCTGGAGATAAGGCACGACCTTTGCCGCCCATATCTCTTCGACCGTCTTGTCCGGATTGAAGACGGGAGCATTGCCGCCGTCTGCCGATTTTGTCGGCAAGATCTTGCAAGCGGTCAGGCAGACCATCAAGGCAAGGATCGGCCAGTTCGGCTTGTTGTTCAGCATGGCGGCCTGTTGTTCAGCATCGTGGTCGGCCCACGGAAAATGGCGGCGAGGGGCGAACCGGAATTCGCCCCTCGCTATTCAAATCACGCTGGCTCAGTTGGTCAGCGCGAAGGTTTCCAGCTTGGCGGCATTGTCGCCATTGACCAGAACGCAGTCCATCAGCTGCTTTTCCTTGGCCGGCGACTTCTTGTTCTTGATGAAGTCGTTGGCTTGCTCGACCGCCATCTGCGCCTGCGCGAAGGCGGGCTGCAGCACGGTTGCCTTGATGCCGCCGGAGGTGATGGAGTCACGCACGTCGTTCGATCCGTCGAAGCCGACGACGATGACATCCTTGCGGTTCGCCGCGGCAAGTGCCGCATAGGCGCCCATCGCCATCGTATCGTTGCCGGAGATGACACCCTTGATGTCAGGGTTGGCCTGCAGGATCGATTCCATCTTGGAATAGGCTTCCGTCTGGCTCCAGTTGGCCGACTGCTGGGCGACCATCTTCAGATCCGGATAGTCGTCGATGACGTCGTGATAACCCTTGGAACGAATGCCGGCATTGGTGTCGGATTCCTTGCCGACCAGCTCGACGAAATTGCCCTTCTCGCCCATCAGCTTGATGAATTCCTGCGCGCCGAGTTGGGCGCCCTGGTAGTTGTTGGAGACGATCTGCGCCACGGCGACACCGGTGGCGTTGATCTCGCGGTCGATCAGGAAGGACGGAATGCCTGCGTCCTTGGCCTTCTGCACGGCGGCGACGGTGGCGTCGGCGCCGGCATTGTCGAGGATGATCGCCTTGGCGCCGCGGCCGATCGCGGTGTCGATCAGCTCGGATTGCTTGTTGGCATCGTCGTCATGGACGAGCACTAGCGCCTCATAGCCGAGTTCCTTGGCCTTGGCTTCGGCACCGACGGCTTCCGCCTTGAAGAACGGATTGTCGTGCGAAGGCGTGATGATGGCGATGAGATCCGCCGCGTAGGCGGGAACTGCCGTGCCAAGCGCCAGCATGCCGGCGAAAGCCGCAAGCGTCATTCTGCGTGTAAGTTTCATGAAGTCCTCCCGTTTGAAAAATTACCTTGGTCAACCAAGGCTTCTGTCGGCAGCGCGGGCGGCGGATCGCTTTCGGGCTAAAGAGCCGTTTGCCGGCTCCCCTCGGCGGATCGTTGCTCCCCAGCCATCCTCCACTCGCCCAGGCTTCGTACTCCCTGCGAAACCTTGTCGATCCGAGCCATGAACAGCTAAGCCAACTGGTATGATGAGTCAATCACTAATTCAGGTGATATGTGCCTGATGGCGGGTTTGCGTGCGCGTACCTTCTCCCTAACCGATGAGAAGATGGACCTGCGTCTCAGGTGATGCGCTGAATGCTGGCGGCGATCTCTTCCGGCTCGAACACGCGCTTCCAGTCGTCACGCATCAGCACCGGCTTGCCGAATTCGATCGCCTTGTTGCAGGCGTCCGAGAACACGCCCTTGGTCTCGCCGAAGATGACGGCGCCGAGCACGTTCATATGGCCGAGCAGGAAATCGAGCGCGGCCTGCTTGTCGACGCCGCGTGCCACGACCTCGTCGACGGCTTCCTTCATGACCACCAACAGCGAGGCGCACACCGTCTCCGAGAGGCCAGGCTCCAGCAACGCCATTTGTTCGACGGTGACGCGGTGCGAGCGCATGACCGGCGCCCAGATGATTTTTGCGATTGCCTCGCCCTTGGCATAGTCCTCTTCCGGTCCCTGCATCAGGGCACTGACCATGTGCTGCTTGGCCTTGACGCCGCCGAAATAGTCCTTCTTGGCCGCCATGTCGGTCTCGTCGTTGAAGATCGGCGGATGGCAGGGGTGGGTGACAAAATAGGTAAGGTCCGGCCGGTTCGGCAGATGGCCGGCGAAAGGTGCCGCCGCGTCGAGCACCACCACCATCGTGCCCGGTGCCAGCTTGCTCTCGATGCTGGTCGCCACCTTGCCGATATGCGTGTCCGGAACGGCCAGGATCACGACATCGGCGCCCTTGAGCGCCTCGTCGGCGCTGACCGTATCGAAACCCAGTCCGGTCTTCAGTCGCTCGCGACCGGCCTCGCTGACCTCGACATGGCGTATCGTGTAGGGCGATCCGCGGAAATTGGTCGACAGGCGGTAGCCCATTTTTCCGCCGGCACCGAACAGCGCAATCGTTGTCATCTGGTCATTACTCCTGATCTCAGCCGACGGCGTCGCCCGTCGGTGACTTATCAACTGGTATAATCACACTACCAGATTTTGGCAATCCGATAATGGCGAATGCGGTGCAGGTCATGACTGTTGCTTTCCCGCCGGCACTGCCGCGTCGCCGTCGCCGCCTGTCGGCTCGGCCGGCGCTCGCCGCGTCATCGCCTGTCGTCCGGCAAGCGCAAGCACGAAGATGACGACGATGCCCTGCACGATATCCTGGGCGCCCGGAGGCAGGCCGATTATCTGCATGGTGGTGACAATCAGGATCAGCAGGATGCTGGCGAACAGGGTGCCGACGGCGGTTGCCGAGCCGCCGAAGATCAGCGTTCCGCCTAGCACCACCGCAGCGATCGACTGCAAGAGGTAGGGCTGGCCCATTTCAAGAAAGGCGCCGCCGATATAGGCGCCGAGCAGCAGCCCGTTGAGGGACGCCAGCACCGACGAGATGATGAAGGCCGATGCGATCACCGGGCCGGTCCTGATGGCGGCGAGCCGCGCGGCGGTGCGGTTCTGGCCGACCGCCGACAACAGCTGGCCGAACACCGTATAGCGCAGCACGAAGGAGGTTGCCGCCACGCCAACTATGGCAATGACGGCCATGATCGGCACGCCGGAAATGCGGCCCGATGCCAGATATTTCAGTGCCGGGCTGACACTGAAACCCGAGATCGCCCGGTTCGACAGCAGCGTCGCGGTGGCCAGCACATAGCCGGTCGCCAGCGTGGCGATAATGGCCGGGATGCCGAGCCCCACGACAAGCAGCGAATTGAGTGCGCCGACGGCAAGGCCGAGCAGGATCGCGGCGGCAACGCCGATGGCGAGATTGGCATCCTGGCCCTTGATGGTGAGCAGCGCGACGAAGGCGCTGAGCGTGATCACCGAGGCAACCGACAGGTCGATATTGCCGCGCCCGGTCGTCACCACGAACATCTGGCCGATGCCGACGATCGTCAAGAAGGACGCCGACAAGATAATGCCCGACAGGCTGGACAGGCTGAAGCGGTTGGTGACGATCGATAGCACAAGCCACAGAAGCAGCACGCCGATCGCCGCCCAGATCCAGCGGTTTCTCTGCGCCCAGAGGCTGAAGGCGGTCAGGGCGCTCATTGTTCGCTCCTGCGGTCGGCGGTCAGGCTGCGAAGCGTCAAAAGGGCGATCAGGATCAGGCCTTGCGTCGCGGCGTTGAAATCGCTGCTGACGTTCAGCGTGCCGAGCAGTGCACCGATCAATGACAGCGTCACCGCCCCGGCAACGGCGCCGACCGGCGAGATGATGCCGCCCAGCAGCGAGCAGCCGCCCATCACCACGGCGGCGACGCTGAGCAGCGTGAACGAATTGCCGGAGTTGATGTCGCTCGCCGTGTTGATCGCCGTCAGCGACAGGCCGGCCGCACCCGCAAACAACCCGGCGATGAGATAGCGAACCAGCGCATAGCGCGTCGGCGACCATCCCGAGCGGATCATCGCGGTTGGATTGTTGCCGAAGCCGCGCAGCACCACCCCGAGCGGCAACCGGTCGATGACGAAGACGATCAGCGCGACGGCCGCGATGAGGATGATGGAGGTGGGCACGAAGCCGAGCGACCAGTTGAAGAGCGCCGAGAGCCATTCCGGGCTGGCGCCGCCGGGCGTCGGCTGCAGCGCATAGCCCAGTCCAACCCAGATGAAGGCGGCGCCGAGCGTAACGACGATGGCCGGGATCTTGCGCGCCTGGATCACCCCGCCAAGCCCGGCATAGGCGGCCAGCGCTCCCACCAGTGCCAGGGCGCCGAGCCATGGCTGCTCGTAGAGCAGCGTGGCGCTGAGCACGCTGACGAGGCCGGCGAAGGCGCCGACGCCGAGGTCTATCTCGCTGCCGCCGATGATGAACATCTGTGCCGCCGTAACCAGCACCAGCGACAGCGCCGGCATCAGCAGCAGATCGAGGCCGAAGATCGAGGCGACGGCGGGATTGGCCGAGATCATCACGGCCAGCACGGCGGCGAGCCCGATGAAGGGCGTCGCATCCACCAGCCTGCGGCCAAGCCTCGTCGCCGGCGCATCTTTGTGTCGGAGAGCGGCGAGCCCGTCCGCCGGCTGGGTGAAGGACGCGCCGACAACAGCCGATTCCGTGATCGCGTCGCCGGTGAGTTCCCGAACGATTCGTCCGCCGGCAAAGACAAGCACGCGATCGCAGGCCAGCAGTTCAGCATCCTCGGTTGTATGCCAGACCAGTGCGCGCCCGCTGCGCGCAATCTCGTTGCACAGCCGGTAGAAATCCTGCTTGGTGGCGATGTCAACGCCGCGCGTCGGGTCGTCGAGCAGGATGATCGGGGTGTCGGCGACCAACGCCCGGGCGACCAGCGCCTTTTGCTGATTGCCGCCGCTGAGTTCGGTGATGTTGGACTGGAATCGGCTGTCGTCCAACCGCAGCTTGCTGGCGGCACCGGCGGCTATGTCGCGGTTGGCGCGATCGGAAATCAGACCCAGCGCCGGGCGGCGGGCCAGCGCGCCGATGCTGATGTTCGAGAGCACGCTCCACAGCGGGAACACGCCTTCCTTCTGCCGGTCGCCGGCAATGAAGCTGGCCTGCGCATGTCTTGTGACCGCCGAGCTTTGCTTGCTGCCGGGGCCGAAGATCGCATGCAGCAGCTCCCTCTGCCCGTTGCCCTCGAGACCGGCCAGCCCGACGATTTCGCCGCGCACGATCTCGATGTCGCGGCCGAGTTCAGCCGTCAGTGGGCCGTAGAGCCGCACCAGAACGTCCTGGGCGGAGGCGGCGGAGACGGCGTGCTGGTGGACAGGATTGGCATCGCCGCCCATCAACTGCACCAGCCTGCCGATCGAGGCGTCCGCGACACGGCCCTGCCATGCCGTGCGGCCGTTGCGCAGCACCACGATCTCGGTGGCGATGTCGATGATCTCCTGCAGCTTGTGGCTGATGAAGATGAAGGCAAGCCCGGCCTTCGCCCGCTCGCGAATAAAGGCGCGCAGCTGTTTCGAGCGGTCGAGATCGAGCGACGAGGTCGGTTCGTCGAGCACGATCAGCCTGACGCCGGGTATAGCTGTGGCGCGCGCGATCTCCACCATCTGCCGTTCGGCGATAGAGAGGTGGCCGACCTCGGTGTCGGCATCGATGCCGTTGCCGGGAAAGACGGCGTCGAGCGCGGCTCGAGCCCGAGCCCTGTAAACCGTTCTCCACCCCGGTCGGGTCGCCGCATCCTGAGGTGTCTCCAGAAAGAAATTCTCGGCGACCGACAGGTTGGCGCAGAGCGAAAGCTCCTGATGCACCATGCGGATACCTTGCCGCTGCGCTTCCGCGGTGCCGTAGTCGGCGAAGTTTACCTGTTCGTTGGCAAGGGAAATCGCGCCCAGCGTCGGCCACATCGCGCCGCACAGGATACGCATCAGTGTCGATTTGCCGGCGCCGTTGCCGCCGACCAGCCCGATCACGTCGCCAGCAGTGACGCAGAGGTCGATGCCTGCGTTGGCGAGCGTCGGTCCAAAGCTCTTGGTGATCCCGGTGAGCGAGACAACGCTTTGCCGGATAGGAACGATCGGCACCGCCGCGCTTTCCGGATCGGCAACGGCAAGATGGGACATTCATCCTCCGGTTTTCACAGACGAAGATCGGGCGCGGCCAACCAGCGGCGCCCGATCGACAGGTCGCGTTACTTGCTCAGCAGGTTCTGCTTGACCCAGTCCAGCGAATAGCTGGGGCTGATGATCTGGCCGCCCGGCAGCTTGGCGTATTCCTTGAGATTGCCGGCATCGACCGTTGCCACCGGCATGATCATCAGTTTGGGCGCTTGGGCGCCCTTCAGCAGCGACAGGCCGAGCCAGAAGGCAGCACCGCCGATGCCCGGCGTGGTGTTCATGGACACCGTCTGGTAGCCGTTCTTGGCATTCTCCTCGGCCCACCATTTGACGAAGTCAGTGCCGCCGCCACCCTCGATGATCGGCATCTTGCCGGCGTAGTCGCCACCATACTGGACGAAGGCCTGCGCGATGCCGACATCGTCGCTGCCGCCCTGGCCGAGCACGGCGTCGACATGCGGCAGGCTAGGCAGCACATTGGCGATCGCCGCCTGCGCCACCGAGGCGGTCGCTTGGCCATAGACGGTCGCGACCACCTTGATGTCGGGATACTTCGCCAGCACCGACTGCTGCGCGTTGAACATGTCGTTGTCGGGCGCCGAGCCCTTCACGCCGCGCACTTGCAGGATGTTGCCCTTGCCGCCGAGCATCTTGAAGACGGCCTCGGCCTGGGTCGCCTTGTAGCCCTTGAAGTCGAAATTGAGCTGGTAGTTGCAGGGCGCCGAGGCCACCGAATCGAAAGAGATGACGATGATGCCGGCTTTGCAGGCTTTCTCGATGATGCCATTGATCGCTGTTTCCGAGGCGGCGTCGACAGCGAGCACGTCGACCTTCTTCAGGATCAGTTCGGCGATCTGGCTGTTTTGCTGCGCCACCGAACCATCGCCGTTCATGACGATATAGTCGGCGATCTGACCGGCGGCCTTGGCTTCCTTGGCAGAGGCTTCGAACGCTTCCACCATCTGGTGCCGCCAGGTGTTCCCGTAATAGGCGTTGGCGAGCGCGATGACCGGCGCATCCGCAGATGCCATTGCCGGCACCACGGCAACACCCACCATTGCAGCGCTGGCGAGCGCCGCCACAGTTACAAATCTCATGGTATTTCCTCCCAAAAACACGATCGGCTTGGCTTGCACAGCGCTACCTCCGGAGACACGCTATGTCAGGTACACATTATACCAGCATACCAAATAGGCAAGCGTCCGCAATGACGCCGCCGCGCATTTGTCCTGAAGAGATGTGATCGGTCGTCGGAGCCTGGGGCCGAAAGCTACTTCAGAAGATCGACCAGCACGTCGAATGCCGCGTCGATATCGGCACGGACCGCAGCCCTGACCGCCTCGGCATCCCGGTTGCGCAACGCCGCAAACATCTGCTGGTGGTGCTCGTTGGCGGCAGCCTGTTCGCCACCACCGGTCTTGGCATCAAGGGCGTCGCGGAGCCGCGCTTCGGCGGCTGACGGCCGCAACTGGTCGAGCGTGAGGACGGGCTCGTCTAGTCCGGTTTCGCCAGGCCCGAATTGAACTTGCGGCGGGCGTTTTCCAGGTGCTCGCGCATTGCCCGCCCGGCCGCTTCCGGGTCGTGCCGCTCGATGGCCTCGAACACGGCTTTATGGCCGGCAAAGCTCCTGCGGTTTTCCACTTCGGTGTTGGCCATGTGGATGCGCTGGTTGATTAGCCATTCCACCAGCGCTTCGTGCGCGGCGAGGAAGATCGGGTTGCCGGGAATCGCGGTCAGCACCCGGTGAAACGCGACATCGGTGACAGCGAAGGCGCGGGCGCGCGGGATGGCGCGTTCGTTCTCGGCAAGTGCCGCCGCAAGAGCCTCGGCCTGTTCGCGCGTTGCCACCTCGGCGGCATGGCGCGCGATCGAGACTTCGAGGAACAGCCGCAGCTGCTCGAAATGGCCGATGCCGTCGGGCTGGTCCATCAACAGATGCGCCGTGCCCGTCAGTTGCTCCAGCATGTTCTTTGACGTCGGCCGCGTCACCTTCGGCCGCTCGCCGCTGTTGATGCGCACCAACCCCATTTTCTCCAGCGCAAACAGCGCCTCGCGTACCGAGGGGCGCCCGACATCGAACATCGACATCAGGTCGCGCTCGGACGGCAGCGAGGCGCCGACCGGATAGACCTCGTCGCGGATCATCTCCTCCAGGCGGAGGCGGACTTCATCGGACAATTTTTTTCGAACCGGCATATTGTGCATGGTCTACCTTTTAAGCTATTAGACCAGTCGCCGCAAGCGAGGACTTGCGGAACCGAAGGGTTGGAGGAGGCGGCCGCCGGCCAATGGCGCGGCGGTCGGCGCGACAGGCGAGGGTCTGACGCGGGAGCAGGCCTGGAGCAGGGGCATCGCCCCGATTTCGGCCGGCGGAAAGCAATGGGAGGAGAATTCCATGAGACGATTGCTGATGACTCTTGTACCGGCGCTGGCGCTGATGTTTGCCGCAGTGATCGCCAAAGCCGAGGGCGGCGGCACGTTCCGTTCCGCCATGCGCACCGGCTGTATCGAGATGGGAACGCTGCATACCACCTGCGGCCACCGCCTCGACGAGACCGTGCTGCAGGGACTGGTCCACATCAAATGGACGGGCGATGGCGTGCAGCCGATGCTGGCCGAAAGCTGGAAGACGCCGGATGGCGGCAAGACCTATGTCTTCAGCCTGCGCCACGCCGTCAAATGGCATGACGGAACGCCCTTCACCGCCAAGGACGTGGTGTTCAGCCTCAACCTCTACGCCAACCCGAAAGTCAACTCGCCATGGGCGCAGAAACTCTCGGCCGTGGCCGGGTACAAGGCGTTCCAAGATGGCTCGGCCTCCTCGCTTGCCGGGGTCAAGGCGCTTGACGACACGACCGTCCAGGTCGAACTCGACAGCGCCAAGCCGCTTTGGGTGGAGTTGCAGCTTATCGCCATCAGCATCTTCCCGGAACACATACTGGGCAAGGTCGCGCCGCAGGACGTCAAGGGCAACGCCTTCTGGATCAACCGCGTCGGCACTGGACCGTTCATCTGGAAGAAATACGAGAGCGACCAGTATGTCGAGGTCGACCGCAACCCCGACTATTTCCTGGGCGCGCCGAAACTCGAGCGCATCATCTACCAGATCTACAAGGACGTGCCGCCGATCATCGCCGCACTCGAGACGCAGGAGGTCGACGCCATGTCTTATGAGGGCGGCGGCGTGCCGATCTCCGAACTCGCCCGGCTGCAAAAGCTCGACTATCTGACGGTGCTGCCGAAATTCTCCGCCGGCCTGCCGACCTATCTGCAGTTCAACCTGGAGAACAAGCGCTTTGCCGACGCGCGGGTGCGCCAGGCGATGCTCTACGCCATCGACCGCAAAGCCATCATCGATACGGTCAAGCAGGGCGCCGGCGAACTGTCGAACACACTCTTTCCGCAAGACTGGGCGCGCGCCAAGGACCTCGAGCCCTACGACTACAATCCCGACAAGGCCAAGCAATTGCTCACCGAAGCGGGCTGGGACGGCAGCCAGCCGGTCGATTTCATCTACTACTATTCCGACCAGATGAATGTCGACACCGTCACCGCCATCCAGAGCTATCTGGCCGCCGTCGGCGTCAACATCCAGCCGCGCCTGCTCGATCCGGCGGCAATCAACCAGACCTATGCCGACGGCAGCTTCCAGATGGGCTTTTTCGCCAATGGCATGGGGCTCGATCCCTCGCTCGGCTCGCCGGTCGTCGTCTGCGGCGCAAAGCCACTCAGCATGGGCTATTGCAATCCCAAGGTCGATGGACTGTTCAACAAGGGGCTGGAATCGGCCGACCGAGCCGTGCGTGCCGAAAGTTACCAAGAAGCCTCACGCATCCTCAACCAGGAGCTGCCCAAGGCCTGGCTATGGAACGAGGTGCGGCCGCTGGCTTTCAACAACCGCATCGTCGGTTTGGCGCAGCACTTCAAGGAGCAGCCGCTCGTGATCTTCAACCACCCGGTCTACAACGAAGTCGAGAAGTCGGAAGTGGCCAAATAGGCCGCTGCGTAGACATCCTCATCGGTTTGTCATGAGGCTCTGGAAACCTCGTGACCCACCGCCTCAACAGCCGCCTTCAGCGATAGGAGAAGCCGGTGCTCAGCTATCTCTTGCGCAAGCTGCTGCTCAGCATCCCGGTGCTGTTCGGCGTCACTGTCATCGTCTTCGCCATTGCGCACGCCATGCCGGGCGATGCCGTGCTGGCGATGATCACGGCGGAGGCGCCGTCGAGCGAGGCGCTGATCGCGATGCGGCGCGGCGAGCTCGGCCTCGACCAGCCGCTCTACGTCCAATACCTCAACTGGATCGGCCAGATCCTGCACGGCAATCTCGGCCGCTCCTTCGTCAATGGCCGCAGCGTCGGCGAGATCATCGCCGAGCGCCTGCCGATGACGCTGGAACTGATGGGCGTGGCATTGCTCGTCGCCTTTATGATCGGCACCACGCTGGGGGTGATCTCGGCGCTCAGGCAATACAAGTTGACCGACTATTCGCTGACGCTGGGCGGCTTCGTCGGCGTATCGATCCCGGATTTCTTCATGGGGTTGCTGCTCGTCTATGTCTTTGCGCTGGAATTGCGCTGGCTGCCGTCGTCGGGCATTTCGACGGCAGGCGACAGCTTCTCGCTCGTCGACAATCTCAGGCATCTGATCCTGCCGGCCGCCGCGCTCGCTTTGTTCCGCGCCGCGATCTTCATGCGCTATGCCCGCGCCGGCATGCTCGAAGTGCTGAACCAGGACTATATGCGCACCGCCAAGGCCAAGGGCCTGCGGCCAAGCACGATCACGCTGCGCCACGGCCTGCGCAACGCGTTGATCCCGCTGGTCACCGTCTTCGGCCTCACTTTGCCGACGCTGTTCGGCGGCTCGGTGGTGATCGAGACGATCTTCCAGTGGCCGGGCATCGGCCTGATGTTCATCGACGCGGTGGTCAACAGGGATAGCCCTGTGATCATGGGCTATGTGCTGATCACCGCCATCATCGTCATGCTGGCTAACCTTGCGACCGACCTTGTCTACAGCGTGCTCGACCCCAGGGTGAGCTATGACTGACGTCACCGCCGCCGACATGACGATTGCCGCCGGCGCCTCGCGCGGCCTGTGGGGAGAGGCGGCGCGCCGCTCCCTCAACCACCGTCTGGCGACGCTTGGCCTGATCATGCTCGCCGTCATCGTGCTCGCTTGCGTGCTGGCGCCGCTGATCGCGCATTATGGCCCTAACGACATCGACCTGCGCGGCCGCAACCAGCCGCCCGGCGGCATGCATTGGCTCGGTACCGACGGCACCGGCCGCGACATCTTTGCCCGCATACTCTATGGAGGCCGCATCTCGCTGACGGTCGGCTTCGTCGCCGTCGCGATCTCGGCGGCAATAGGCATCTTCATCGGCTGCGTTGCCGGCTATTTCGGCGGCAAGGTCGATCTCTTGCTGATGGGCCTAATCGACATGGTGCTGACCTTTCCGCGCCTAGTCATCATCATCGCTTTCGTCGCCGTGATTGGCCCCAGCATCTTCAACACCATGGTGGTTATCGGCCTGCTCAGCTGGCCGTCCATCGCCCGGCTGACGCGCGGCGAGATACTGACGCTGCGCAACCAGGAATTCGTCCTCGCCGCGCGCTCGCTCGGCGCCTCGCCGTCGGTCATCATCCTCGAACACATATTGCCCAACGTGCTGAGCCCGATCCTGGTGGCGATCACGCTCGACGTCGCCACCGTCATCCTGCTCGAGGCCTCGCTGTCCTTCCTCGGCCTCGGTGCGCAGGCGCCAGCGGCCAGTTGGGGCAACATGCTGCGTGATGCCCGTACGCTGTCGATCCTGGAAAGCCAGCCCTGGATGTGGATCCCGCCCGGCGCGATGATCGCGATGGCCGTGCTCAGCATCAACTTCGTCGGCGACGGCCTGCGTGACGCGCTCGACCCGCAGCACATCATGGGTGGGGGCGCCAAATGACAGGCACCGACACACTTGCCGTTGGCAGGGCAGCAAAGGGGATCGGGCAGCAAGCTGTGCTTTCCGTGCAAGAGCTAAGCGTCGAATTCGGCCCCAAAGGCAGCTCCGTCTATGCCGTCAACGACGTCTCCTTCGATCTTGCCGAAGGCGAGTCGCTGGCCATCGTCGGCGAAAGCGGCTCCGGCAAGTCGGTCACCGTGCAGACGTTGATGGGGCTGATCCGCAAGCCTCCCGGCCGGGTCACCTCCGGCCGTGCGTTGTTTCGAGGCCGCGATCTCCTGGCCATATCAGACAGTGAATTGCGCCAGATCCGCGGCCGCGACATCGCCATGATCTTCCAGGATCCGATGTCGTCGCTGAACCCGGTGCTGACCATCGGCCTGCAGCTGACCGAGGCGCTGCGAGAGCACCAGGGCCTGAGTCAGCCGCAGGCCGAGCGCCAGGCGCTCGACATGCTAGCGCTGGTCGGCATCGCCAACGCGCCCCAGCGCATGCGTGCCTTTCCACATCAGTTCTCCGGCGGGCAATTGCAGCGCATCGGCATCGCCATGGCGCTGGTCTGCAAGCCGTCGATCCTGATCGCCGACGAGCCGACGACGGCCCTCGACGTCACCATCCAGGCGCAGATCGTCGAGCTGGTCGCCCGCCTGCAAAAACAGCTCGGCATGGCGATCATCTGGATCAGCCATGATCTCAGCCTGGTCGCCGGTTTCGTCGACCGCGTCGCGGTGATGTATGCGGGCTCGATCGTCGAATGCGCGCCGGTCGATGAACTGTTTTCGGCGACGACGCATCCCTACACGATCGGCCTGTTGAACTCGATTCCATCGCTGACGGCGGCAAACACAAGGCTGGTGCCGATCAAGGGCGCGCCGCCCAACGTCACCCTGCCGCCCACCTTCTGCGCCTTCGCGCCGCGCTGCGATTATGCCGAGGCGCGCTGCCGCGAGCAGAAACCGCCACTGGAAATGGTCGGCGCCGGCCACACCACCGCATGCTGGCGCTGGCGACAGGTAGAGCGATTGCCACGTGCGCCGACGGCCGCATCTGGCGCGGCTCCGGCAGCGCCCAAGCAGGAACCACTGCTTGTCGTCTCCGATCTCAAGGTGCATTTCCCTATCCGGCGCGGCGTACTCAGGCGGCAGGTCGGCGCGGTGCATGCGGTCGATGGCGTCAGCTTCGAGGTGCTGCGCGGCGAGACACTGGCGCTGGTCGGTGAAAGCGGCTGCGGCAAGTCGACGACCGGCCGTGCCGTGCTTGGCCTGGAGCGTCCTAGCGCCGGCAGTGTCGTCTTCGAGGGCAGGGACTATGCAGGCGCGACAGGCGAGCAGCTCAAGCAGCGCCGCCGCGACATGCAGATGGTTTTCCAGAACCCGTTCGGCTCGCTCAATCCGCGCATGACCGTCGGGCGCATCATCGGCGAGGGGCTGCGCGCCCAGAAGATCGGCACCCGCGCGACGCGCGACACCCGCGTCAGTGAATTGCTGGCGCTGGTCGGCCTGCGGGAAGCGCTGCGCGATCGCTACCCGTTCGAGCTCTCCGGTGGCCAGCGCCAGCGTGTCGGCATTGCCCGCGCTCTGGCGGCCAATCCAAAATTCATTATTGCCGACGAGCCGATCTCGGCGCTCGACGTCTCCATCCAGGCGCAGATCGTCAATCTGTTGGACGACCTCAAGGCGCGCCTCGGGCTGACTTATCTGTTCATCGGCCATGATTTGTCGATGATCCGCTATCTCAGCGACCGCGTTGCGGTGATGTATCTGGGCCGGATCGTCGAGATCGGCACCACAGCAGGGGTGTTCGGCAGCCCGCTGCATTCCTATACACGCGCGCTGCTGTCGGCGATCCCGGTGCCGGACCCCAAGGCCGGCGGAACACACCGGCGCATCGTGCTGGGCGGTGCGGTGCCCGATCCATCGAAGCCGCCGCCCGGTTGCCATTTTCACCCGCGCTGTCCGATGGCGAGCGACATTTGCACGCGGGTAACGCCGGAGGTGCGCGATTTCGGCTCGCTCATCTCTGGCCAGCATCTTGTCGCCTGCCACCATGCCGGCGATGGACCATGATCCCGAAAAGTGGAATCCGGTTTTCGGAAAAGATCATCGTCAAACAAAAACCTCCATCCCGATCTGTCGAGATGGAACCCAATGAAATCTCTGAATCTACTGAGGATCCCAAAGATGACCAAGGAATTGGCGGGCATGTATGCCGCCCTGATGACCGGACTGAGCGATGCCGGCGAGTTCGATCCACAGCGCCAGCGCAACATCAACGACTATGTCCTGCGCCAAGGCCTGGCCGGGCTCTATGTCGGCGGCAGCAGCGGCGAATCCGGCCTGCTGACGGTGGACGAATTGCTGGTTCAGCAAGAGGTGGTGTTCGCCAGTGCTGCAAGCACCGGCACCAGGCTGATCGCCCATGTCGGCATGCCGAACCTGCGCGATTCCATCCGCCTGGCACGGCAGGCGCAAAAGCTCGGCTATCACGCGCTGTCGGCTCTGCCACCGCATTCCTATCCATTCTCCGATGAAGAGGTCTTTGGCTACTACCAGGCGCTGGCGGCGGCGACGGATCTCCCGCTGATCGTCTACGAAATCCCCCTGCGCACCGGCCGGCCATTGCCGCTCAACCTCCTGGTCCGGCTGCTCGATCTCGGCAATGTCGTCGGCATCAAATTCACCTCCACCGACCTGTTCAAATATTCATTGCTGCGCAAGCGGCAGCCGCAAAAACTGTTCTACTACGGCTTCGACGAGATCTATGCCGCCGCCGGCATGCTCGGCACCGATGGCGGCATCGGCACCACGTACAATCTGCTCGGCAGACTGTACGTGGCGATCGACCAGGCGATCCGCGCCGGCGATCTGGCACGGGCGAAAATGCTGCAGATGGTGTCGCAGGACTTCGTCGAGGTGCTGCTGGAAACCGGCGTCCTGCCGGGCATGAAAGCGGCCTTCCGCGTCATCGGCGTCGATTGCGGCCCGACCCGCGCGCCGATGGCGCTGGCTGTTGCCGACGCCGAAGAGCGGATGCGCGCGGTTCTCGCTCGCCCGGCGGTGAGAGAATGGCTGGCGTGAGAGGAGTTGGCTGAAAGATCCGCAGCCGCCCAATGCGAAGAGACCATCGGGCAGTTCCCGCAAATTCGGAGGCATCTTGCCTCAAAAGGATTGCCTCACCGGATCGGTCGATTATCATAAACGGCGATAGCCGTATGGCTGAGGGCAGCACCACAGCGCTCTTGGCGGCGATAGCGGGAACGCGATGGTGTGGGTCAAGAAACTTTCGGCCGACGAGAAGCTGGCCATCGCCGCCGGTTGCGAGCGTTTCATCGCCGATGTTCTGAAGCCACGGTTCATCCACGGCCGGCTGAATCGGCTCGACCATCCGCTAGACATTTTCGGCAAGTGGCGAGGAAGCAAATACGGTTTCTCCGCGCGCTACCGTTCGGATGACGGTGAAGAATTCAACGCTCCCTTCGCCCGGCTCGACCATGTGGAGGAGCATCTCGCCGAGACCCGGTTCGACCTCATGTGGCACAGGCACACCGGAGCATGGTGGCGGCTGCACGCGACCGTTACGCTGGACGAGGCCCTGCGTCTCATCTCGGCTGACTCGAGGCTCCAGCCGCCACTATGAACCGCAAGAACAGTCGACCCCGTTTCGATGTCGATGCCCTGCGCGACCTTGTCGGCAGCAAGGTGTACTCGCGCGGCGAGGCCTACTGGCGTGACGGGCTGGTGCGACTGCTGACCGTCGGGTCGAAGCGCGTGCTGGCGCAGGTTGCCGGCACGGAGGACTATCGCGTTGAGCTGATGGGGCGTGCAGAGTCGGTCGACGGCACGTGTTCCTGCCGCGCCTTCGCGGATTGGGGTCATTGCAAGCATTTGGTGGCAACAGCGCTGGCGGCAAATGCGGTAGTCAGCGACGCTGAAGCGGAAAGCCTCGACGTCTTCGCGGGCATTCGCCAACATCTGGAGAGCAAGGACATCGCGACGCTCGTCGAGATGATCATGGATTTTGCCGAGCGCGACCCGATCCTGTTGCGTAAGCTCGAAATGGCCGCGCTCGCTACACATGGTGACGAGAGGACTCTCGAGGCGCGTCTCGGCGAGATGGTCGACGGCGCAACCGCCACGAATGGCTTCATAGACTACCGCGAGGCGTCCAACTGGGCCCAAGGCGTGGACGAGGCGCTCGATGTGATCGCCTCGGTCTCGAGCAAGCATGCGGCCATCGTCATGCGGCTCGCTATGCGAGCCATCGATCGGATCGAGGCTGCTATCGAGGGCATGGACGATTCCGATGGCCATTGCGCCCCACTTCTCGACCGGGCATGCGAAATTCACTGCAACGCTGCCTTGGAGGCGCCTTGCGAACCCTTGTCCCTGGCGCGTGACCTTTTCGCACGCGAGATGAACGGTGACTACGACACCTTTGCTGGCGCGGCCGGGCGCTATGGCGACATCCTCGGCGAGGAAGGATTGGCTGAATACCGTCGCCTTGCCACCGAGGCCTGGGATGAGTTGCCCGCGACCGCCAGCAGGAACCGGGCGGGTCACATACTGTCCGGGGACCATTTCAGGCTCCAGGAAATCCTCGACTTCTTTGCCGAACGCGATGGCGACGTGGAGGCGCGCATCGCGCTTCGCGCCAAGCATCTGTCCTCACAGCAAACCTATCTGCAAATCGCCAAATTCTGCCTCTCGCAAGGTCGTGCGGAAGAGGCTTTGCGCTGGGCCGAGGATGGCCTGTGGATGTTCGAGGATGACCGACCTGACGAGCAGCTCGTTTTCTTTGCAGTCGACCTGCTGACCGCAGCCGGTCGCGATGCAGACGCTGAAGCGCATCTGTGGCGCGCATTCGAGAAGGCGCCGAGCCTGAACCTGTATCAACGGCTGTGCAAGTCGGGTGGCAAGGAGGCGCGCGATCGCGCGATCGAGCGTCTCCAATCCAGACTGGCGCGCGAGAAGCCGTCCGCTTGGCATTATCCGGCCGATCTGCTTATCAGCATCCTGATTGAGGAGAAGCAGTTTGATTTGGCGTGGGTGAACACCCGCGCACATGGCGCTTCCGAGGGGCTGAAGGAAAAGCTCGCGCAGGCCAGCGAAGTCACGCATCCGCGTGAGGCCCTGGAGATCTACGCGGAACGCGTCAACCAGCTGGCCCAGTTTGGTGGCAACGATGCCTATGCGGAAGCGGCAGCCTTGATCGGCCGTATGGCCGGCCTGCGCATGGCATCCGAACATGCCGCGTATCTGGCGGATGTGAAGGACCGCTTCGGCCGCAAGCGCAATTTCATGAAATTATTGGCCTGACATGCGGCGCGCGGCGATTGACGAGCAAAATCGCTACATGCTGGAACGCCAGCGGCAGTTCCGCGCGGCGGCTGATGTCGTCACCGATGCGTGGACGCGCTTCCGCGAGGTGGGGGCGGTGGCCGTTATCGGCTCCGTCGCGAAGCCGCTTTGGAAAGAGGTGCCGCGCTTCAGCGAATTCCGGCGCGAACGGATCGAGGTCTGGCATGAATGCAGCGATCTCGATCTGGCACTCTGGCTCGACTCGCAGGAACGCCTCGGCGAACTGCGCCGCGCCGCGGCGCTTGCCCTGCGCGAAGCCTTTGAGAAGGGAACAGGGATCAGCGTTGCCGATCACCAGTTGGATGTTTTTCTGATCGAACCCGGCAGCGACAATTACCTGGGCCGGCTCTGCAAGTTCAGTTCATGTCCGAAAGGAAAACTCGACTGCCTGGCTCCCGGGTGCGGGGAGATCGCCTTCAACAAGCGCATCGTGGACTTCACGCCGCATGACGATCTGCTCGCCCCTGCTCAAGGCGCGATGCTCTACAAGCGTGGTGTCGGCCGGGTGCGCTCCGCGCTTGATCTGCCGCAGACTGGCTGAAGGCTGGGCGATCCGGCTTGGCCGTACTTCGGACAATCGCTTCACATCACAGGCATCGGACTGTGCCTGTAGTGGGAGACCGGCTGCTCTTGCCACACCGAGCGCCTTTCCGGCATTCGGGCGAAAGCGATGAGTATACGGGCATACTTATATCCACAACGCGGGTTTTCCGTTAGGCTCGCTGCTGTGTGAAACGGGAGCATCGGTTGCGAGGATTTGCGGAAAGCTTGATACAGGGGCCGCGGACCGTGGCCGAGCAGATCGCGAATGTCCTGCGCGAGACCATTGCCAATGGAACCATAAAGGCGGGCACTCCGCTGCGCCAGGACGAACTGGCCGAGCAGTTCGGCTTCAGCCGGATGCCCATTCGTGATGCCCTTCGCCAGCTGGAGGCCGAGGGCATTGTTTCCATCCACCCGACAAAGGGCGCGCAGGTTGCCCGGATGGACAGCGCCGAGATCAGCGAAATCTACGCGCTGCGCGAACTGCTCGAAAGCGAGGCGCTCCGGCTCTCAGTACCCAGCCTATCCGGCGTGAAGCTCGATGAGGCGGAACAGGTGCTCGACCAGATCGACGCGGAGCGCAATGTCGGCCGATGGGGCGCGCTGAACAGGGGCTTTCATCTGGCTCTCTACGACGCCTGCGGCAACAATCGATTGCTCGGCCTGATCGAGGCGCACCACAATGCGGCCGATCGTTACGTCCGCATCCTTTTGTCGAACCTGGACTATCGCAACCGCTCGCAGACGGAGCACCGCGACCTGCTGGCTGCCTGCCGGCGGCGCAATAGCGACAAGGCCATAGTCATCCTGAGGCAGCATCTTCGCGAAGGAAGCGAGACGCTGGTCAGCGCAATCAGGGAAGATGGCCTGTCGCGAAAATCCTAGGTTGAGGCGTGGCTCGGATTCTCATGCCGGTTGGGCCACCGTCTCATAGACAGTGGCGAGTCTCAGCCCTGCGCGGGCCTGCGTTCGACGATGTAGATGTGGTCGGCGGCCAGCACGACTTCGCCGCGTTGGTTGATCACTTCGCAGCGTTCGATCACTCGTCCTGAACCTGGCCGCTTGGGATCGTCTTCCTTGGCCGCGATGGTGGTGCGCGTGCGGATCGTGTCGCCGATAAACACCGGCTTGATGAAGCGCAGCCGGTCATAGCCATAGGAAAAGGCGACCGGGTTGACGATGGTTGCCGTCAGGCCGATGCCGACGGAAAACACCAGCGTGCCATGCGCAATGCGCTGGCCGAACGGCGTCGTCTTCATGAACTCGGCATCCATGTGATGCGGGAAGAAATCGCCGGTGTGGCCGGCATGGACGATGAAATCGGTCTCGGTGATGGTACGGCCGCTGGTGAGGCGCGACGAGCCGATCTCATAATCCTCGAAATACTGGATCTGTTCCATCAGGGTCTTTCCGCGATCGGCGTCGCCGGTGCCGCACTCGACTGATAGGCGGCCTCGACCAGCGCCATCGTGCTCCAGGCATCCTCGACCGGACTGATCAGCGTAGCATCTTCTCTGGCCGCGAAACGCTGGACATTGGCCATGCGACCGACGAAGGCATCGGGAAACCACTCGCCGGCCAAGGGCACGGAGATCCAGTCCGTTCCGCCCTTGGGGTAGATCTCCAGCACATCCGGCTCACCTGTGGGATAATCGAGGTTGAGACCGAGCT
The DNA here is from genome assembly GCF_040320745.1 of Mesorhizobium sp. M0621. Lineage (NCBI taxonomy): Bacteria > Pseudomonadati > Pseudomonadota > Alphaproteobacteria > Hyphomicrobiales > Phyllobacteriaceae > Mesorhizobium > Mesorhizobium sp. M0621. The sequence continues at coordinate 86,457 of NZ_JAMYQF010000007.1, forward strand.
TGAGATAGGCAGCGCCCTCGGTGCCGCAGATGCGGAACTCGCAGGCCTGGTGCCGGCGTCCGAATTTGTGGTCGTGATTGATCGACAGCGCGCAGCGCACGGTGTCGCCATAGTCGAGAATAGCGCTGGTGCGCGTCTGCGCCACCTTATGGTTGGGATGGCCGAGTGTCTTGGCGTGGACTCCTCTGGGGTCGCCGAGCAACTGCCGGATCAGGTCGAGATAGTGGATCGAATGCATGGCGATCTCGACGCGCGGCGCCTTGAGCAGGAATTCCCAAAGTTCCCACGGTGTCGCCAGCGCCAGCCAGGCGTCGAAGTCGACGACCTCGCCGAGCCAGCCCTTGGCGATGGCGTCCTTGAGCGCCAGCATCATGGGCGCGAAGCGTAGCTGGAAGTTCACTGCCGCATGGAGCTTTTTGGCGCGGCAGATCTCAAGGATTGCGGTTGCTTCAGTGAGGTTGCTGCCCATCGGCTTCTGGATCAGTGCCACCGCGCCATCGGGCAAGAATTTCAGCACATCGGCATGACGTGAGGGCGGCGTGGCGAGGTCGAAGATCGCACCCTCGACAGCGGCCGCTTCCTCCGCCGAGCGAAAGGCGGTCACACCCCATTGGCTGGCCAGCTTTTCAGCCCTGGCGTGGTCGGGATCGTAGAGGCCGGCGACAGGAAAGCCGGCTTTCCTGTAGGCCGGGAAATGTGCGTCGCCGACGATCGATCCGGCGCCGAAGGTGACGATCGGCCGGGGTGTCGAAGGTTTGGGCCAGGACTGAACGAGCAAGGCAGGGTCGAAACCGCCTTCAGTCATAATGGAAGACCTCGTCCATCTCTGCCCACCATTCGCCGTTCTTGCGCGTCGCCAGCGGCTCCTGGCATGGCATGCAGACCGCCCACCATTCCTGTGTCTTCGGGTCGGCCGCCATCTTGGCCATGTCGGCTTCGTAGTCGGTGCCATGGTACTCGAACGTGCTGAACAGCAGGTTCTCCGGCCGCTTCAAGTAGATCGAATAGTTCTTGATGTTGCAGGCCGAGATCATGGTCAGCACGTCGGGCCAGACGGCGGCGTGCAGGCGGACATACTCCTCGACCTTTTCAGGCCTTAGCCCCAGAACCATCCCCATCCGCTGCATGTTCGTTCCTCTACTTCGTGATCGCCATGGTGAATTCGGCGATGCTCATGGCCTTGACCGCGTCCCAGTCCCAATCGATGCCGATGCCTGGCTCGTCGGGTGCCAGCGCCTGGCCATCTTCGATGCGCATATGCTTGCCGGTCAACTGGTCGAGTTGCGGAATGTACTCGACATATCGGCCGTTCTGAACAGCGCAGGTCAGGCTGACATGCAGTTCCATCAGAAAATGCGGGCAGACCGGAATGTCGAAGGCCTCCGCCGCGTGCGCGATCTTGAGCCAGGGCGTGATACCGCCGATGCGGCCGACATCGACCTGCACGATCGAACAGGCGCCCTTCTGCATGTATTCGCGGAAATGGCGGATGGAATACAGCGACTCGCCAATGGCAATCGGCGTCGGCGTCGAGTTCGACAATCGCATATGCCCATCAATGTCGTCGGCCGGCAGCGGCTCCTCGATCCAGGCGAGGTCGAGTTCGCGCAATCTCGCGGCGCGCCGGATCGCCTCGTCGACCGAGAACCCTTGATTGGCATCGGTCATGATCTCGTAGCCATCGCCGACCGCCTTGCGCACCGCCGACAGGCGGGCAAGATCCTCTGATCCATGCGGCCTGCCGATCTTCACCTTCGAACCGCGAAATCCCTTGGCCTTGGCGGCCAGCGCATCATCGACCACAGCCTGCGTCTCGATGTGCAGCCAGCCGCCTTCGGTGGTGTAGAGCGGACAACGATCCTTGGCGCCGCCGGCAAGTTTCCATAGTGGCAGATTCTGCTTTTTTGCCCGCAGGTCCCACAGCGCGGTATCGATCGCCGCGATCGCGATTGCGGTGATGGCACCGATCGTGGTGGCATGCGTGGCGAATTCGAGGTCGTGCCAGATCGCCTCGATCATGTCGGGGTCGCGGCCGATCAGCCGCGGCGCCAGATGATCGGAGAGAAGCCGCATCACCGACGAGCCGCCGGTGCCGATCGTGTAGCTGTAGCCGGTGCCGACAGCGCCGTCGGAATCGGTGATGGTGACGATCGGCGTTTCCTGGCTGACAAAGCTCTGGATCGCGTCCGTGCGCTTGACCTTGGGCACAAGGTCCACCATTCGCAGTTCGACTTTCTCGATTCTGGCCATGCCGATCAGCTCCGCAATGTCTTTCCGGTCTCAGTGGCAAACAGATGCGCCTGCGACATGTCGAGGCTCATGGCGACCCGCTCGCCCGGCCGCAGTGGTCTCGGGTTCAGCATCCGCGAAACCCAGTCTTCGCGGTTGAATTCGACGAACACCAGTGTCTCGTTGCCGAGCGGTTCGGTGACCGTGATAGGCAGTTCGATCTGGTGGACATCGGCCGCACCGCCGGAGCTGATACCATGCCCGGTCGGATAGATGTCGTCCGGCCGCAGCCCGAACACGACCTTGTCGCCGGTCGCGACATTGGCCTTGAACTGGCCGGGCAGCGGCAGCTTTTCGCCGCTGGCGAAAACCATCTGGCCGTCATCGATCGTGGCTTCATGCAGGTTCATCGGCGGCGAGCCGATGAAGCCGGCGACGAAGCGTGTCGCCGGCCGCCGGAAGACCTCGTCGGGCGTGCCGACCTGTTCGATATGGCCGTCGCGCATGATGACGATACGATCGGCAAGCGTCATCGCCTCGACCTGGTCATGGGTGACATAGATCACCGTCGATTGCACCTTGGCGTGCAGCTTCTTGATCTCGGTGCGCATCTGCGTGCGCAGCTTGGCGTCGAGGTTGGAAAGCGGCTCGTCGAACAGGAAGACATCGGGGTCGCGCACGATGGCGCGGCCCATGGCGACGCGCTGGCGCTGGCCGCCGGAGAGTTGCGAGGGGCGACGATCGAGCAACGCGTCGAGGCCGAGGATGGCCGAGGCCTCGGCGACGCGGCGGTCCATGTCTTCCTTGGCAGCACCGGCGATCTTCAGGGAGAAGCCGAGATTCTCACGCACCGTCATATGCGGGTAGAGCGCATAGGACTGGAACACCATCGAGATGTTGCGCGAGCGTGGCGGCAGGTCGTTGACGATGCGCCCGCCGATCTCGATCGAGCCGGCGCTGATCTCTTCCAGTCCGGCGATCATGCGCAGCGTCGTCGACTTGCCGCAGCCGGAGGGGCCGACCAGCGCGATGAATTCGCGGTCGGCGATCTCGAGATCGATGCCATGTACGATCCCGATATTGCCGTAGCGCTTGGTGAGCTTCGTGAGGGTAACGGTTGCCATTGGATCAGCCTTTCACCGCGCCGGAGGTCAGGCCGCCGACAAGGTGTTTCTGGACGATGTAGGTGAGGGTGAGCGCCGGAATGATCATCACCACGGCGAGCGCGCACATGCCGCGCCAGTCGATGGTGAACTCGGCCGTGTAGTCGAGCAGGCCGACCGGCAGTGTCTTGGCGCTGACCGAGCGGGTCAGCTGCGAGGCCAGCGCGAATTCGTTCCAGCAGGTCAGGAAGGCAAAGATGGCGGCGGATGCAATGCCTGGCCCTGCGAGCGGGAACTCGACCTGCCAGAAGGCCTGCCAGCGCGTGCAGCCATCGATCTGTGCTGCCTCCGCGAGGTCCTTGGGCACCTGGCGGAAGAAGCCGTCGATTAGCCAGATCGTGAACGGCACGTTGAGCGCGACATAGGCAAGGATCAGCCCGAAATGGGTGTCGATGATGCCGAGCCGCACATAGAGGAAGAACAGCGGCAGCGACAGCGCGATGCCCGGCACGGTGCGGGTCAGCATCAGGCCGAGGAAGACGCTGGACTTGCCGCGGAAGCGGTAGCGCGCGAAGGCATAGCCGCCGGCCATGCCGATGGCCACTGCAATGACCGTCGAGGTCACCGAGATGATCAGCGAGTTGCGGAAATATTCGATGACAGGAATGCCGCCCTTGCCGATGCCTGAGAACATCGCGACATAGGCGTCGACCGAAATCTCCTGCGGAATCCACACCGGCGGCTTGGCCATGATCTCGACCGCCGGCCGCAGCGACGAGAGGACGATCCATAGGCCCGGCAGGCAGATGGTCAGCATCGCCAGGAACAGGCCGATGCGATAGACGACGCCCAGCAGCCGGCGCTTGAGGCGGGCGGAAGAGTTCTCGTCCATCTTCACCACTCAGCACCGATTTGCGTGCGCGCCGCGGCGAGCTTGTTGAAGAAATAGACGGTGAAGGCAATCGACAGCAGGATCGAGAAATAGGCCATGGCGTTGGCCATGCCCATGCGCCCGTCGCTGTAGGCGGTGCGTGCCACCAGTGTCCACAACAGCTCGGTGCGGCCCGCCGGTCCGCCATCGGTCATGATTTTGACGATGTCATAGGCGCGCGCGACGTCGAGCGAGCGGATGGTCATGGCGATGTAGGCGAACGGCATGACGAACGGCCACGTCACATAGCGGAAAGTCTGCCATGGCGTGCAGCCGTCGACCCGCGCCGCCTCGATCGGCTCCTTGGGCATGGCGAGCAGTCCGGCGAGGATCAGGATGGCGAAGATCGCCGTCGACGACCAGATTTCGGCGATCGAAATGGCGATGAAGGCGAGATGGCCTTCGATCAGCCATGGTATTGCGTCCTGCGTGATGCCGAGCGACTGCAGGGCATTGTTCACCAGACCGATATTGTCGTTGAACATGAACTTGAACTGGAAGCCGACGAGGATCGGCGAAAACATCATCGGGAACATCATCAGCGTGCGCAGGATGCGTTGGCCGCGCGTTGCCTTCTCGACCAGCATGGCGAGGCCGAGGCCGAGCAGCATTTCGAGATTGAGCGCGATGGTCAGCAGCAGCACCGTGCGGCCGAAGGCCCACCAGAAATCGGCGTTGGACAGGATCGAAAGATAGTTCCTGAAGCCGATGAAGACGTAGAATGTCTCGGGCCGCGTCAGGCGGAACGGCGTGAAGCTGGAGTAGAGCGACAACAGCAGCGGCACGACGACAACCGCCGCCAGCACGATCATGGCCGGAAGCAGCAGCAGGAATGGCGCGGATGGCTTGAAGCCCTTCATCAGAATCCTTGAGGTGTTTGCATTGGACGGCGCTGCGCGGGCCCGGGGGCGAAGGATCAGCGTAAACCGCTGGCGTGCAGCGAAACGCGATCGCCTCCCCCATTTTCTAATGGGGGAGGCAGCCCTGGGAACCGCTACTAGAGCTTGCCGGCGTCCTGGAGGATTTGCGTCGCCTTGGCGGCGGCTTCATCCAGTGCCTGCTTGGACGTCTTGTCGCCGAGGATCGCCGCCTGCAGTTCGGGATAGACGGCGTTCGAAATCTCGATCCATTCAGGCGTCTGCGGCACGGCAAAAGCGTGCTTGGCCTCTTCCTGGAAGGCGGTGAGAACCTCCTTCTTGTAAGGATCGTTTTCGGCCTGCTTCAGGTCCCAGTCCCACACGGCCGTGCGGGTCGGCAGCGGACCTGCCGCCGCTTCCAGCTTCTGGCTGTCCTCGTTGGTCAGCCACCACACCAGCGAGGCCGCGGCCTCCTTGTTCGGGCAGTTCTCGGTCACCGAGAAGCCATGGAACCCGGACCAGCCGGTGCGCTTGCCGGAAGACCCCTTCGGCGCGACCTTGACGCCGACATTGCCGGCGACCTTCGACGATTTCGGATCATTGAAGAAGCCGGCCCAGCCCGGCCAGTCGAGATTGATGGCGACGGTGCCCGAAGCAAAACCCTGGCCGAGATCGTCCCACAGGTAGTTGGTGGTTCCTGCCGGCACCGCCTTCGCCTTGTAGAGGTTGACAAACCAGTCGAGCGCCCGGATGCCGGCCTCGGAGTTGAAGACCGGCTTGCCGTCCTTGTCGAGGTACTCGCCGCCCTCGGCGACGACCATCTCATAGAAGCGGCCGTTGATCGCCTCTTCCTTGCCGGCGAACTGGGTGCCGTAGAAATTGGGCGGGTTGGCGAAGAATTCGGCCTGGTCGGTGACTTCCTTCCAGGTGTCCGGCGGCACCAGGTCATAGCCGTATTTCGCCTTGAACTTGGTCTTGTTGTCGGCGTTCTCGTAGAGGCTCTTCTGGTAGTAGAGCGCCGAAACGTCGAACTGCGCGCGCGGCAGCATCTCCAGCTTGCCGTCGATGGTCGCCGACGTGATTGTCGAAGGCACGAAGGCGTCGATCTCTGCCTTGGGCAGCAATTTGCTAAGGTCTGTGTACAGGCTCGTATATTGCGGCGCGAACGACGAATGGTTCCAGCCGACGCACCAGTTGGTGCTGCCCGAAGCGATGTCGGACTTGAGTTCCTTGTCGATGTCGAAGCCGTTCTTCTTGGTCAGGATGTTGACCTTGGCGCCGGTCGCCTTCTCCCATTCGGGAATGCGCTCGTAGAGCTTTTCATATTGCTGGCCACCGATCAGCTTCACGTCGACGGTCACGCCATCGAACTTGCCGGGCAGGTCGCCGGCAAGGGCGATGCCTGCGCCTGACGCAAGCAATAATGCACCGGCGCACACACCGGAAAGCAGTCTGTTCATTGGTATCCTCCCTTGGTGCCGCCTCCGCGGCGACCGCAACTCATCTGATGACAAGAAGTGCTACATTCATATACAAACAAAACATTCACAGATACGTCAAGGCGAAATTTGTTTCCGACGAGCACGTTCCTGCGTATATGAAGGGTGAAATTCACTGGAGGGATGAGCCATGGACGACAGCGAAGACGAGCGCTATCGCGCGCCGGCGCTCGACAAGGGGCTCGACATCCTCGAACTGCTGGCGGGCGTCGACGGTGGCCTGACGCAGGCCGAAATCGCCAAGAAACTCGACCGCAGTCCCAATGAATTCTATCGCATGCTCGACCGGCTGGTGCGGCGCGGCTACGTCACGCGCCTCGACGGCGACCGCTATTCGCTGACGCTCAAGCTGTTCGGTCTGGCGCAATTGCACGCTCCCGTCCGGCGGCTGGTCTCCTATGCGACGCCGCTGATGCGCGAACTGGCCGAGACTTCGCAGCAGGCTAACCAACTCGTTGTTTTTGATCGCGGTTCTGCCGTCGTCATCGGTCAGCAGGAGGCGCCGAACTACTGGGGGATTTCGATCCGGGTCGGTTCCCACATCAGCCTGTTCGACACGGGGTCGGGGCATGTCTTGCTGGCCTTCCGTTCACCGGAAGAGCGGCAGATGATGATATCGGAACACGTCCGCAGCACCGACAAGACAGCGCAATCGGCCGAGTTCTTCACCCGTCTCGACCAGATCCGCGACCGCGGATACGAGATGATGGCTTCGATGCAGACCGCCGGCGTCTTCAACCTGTCCGCTCCGGTACGCAGTTCCGATGGCAAGGCGATCGCCGCGCTGTCGATTCCCTACATCACCGTAGTCAACGCGCCTTCCGCGCCCGACATCACTAGGACGATCGAACTGTTGCTGGCAACGTGTGAAAAGCTATCGCACCTCGCCGGATCAGCGGTCGGCTCATCGGCGTGAATTCTTATTTGAATGAAGAATTCCTCCGTGAGATGATCTGAAACAGCCACGAGGAGGAAGCACGCCATGATCATCGACACCCATCTGCATCTTATCGATCGCTCGGCCCTGCGCTATCCCTGGCTTGCCGGAGAGCCGGCGCTCAATCGCGATTTCTCCTACGAGGAATATGCCACGGAGGCTCATCGCGTCGGCGTCGAGCGGGTGCTGCATATGGAGGTCGATGTCGATGCGGCCGATATCGAGGCCGAGACCGCTCGTGTCGAAAGGCTGTCGCGACTACCCGGCAGCATGCTGGCCGGAGTGATCGCATCCTGCCGGCCCGAAGAGGCGGATTTTCCAGCCTATCTCGAGCGCCAACGGGGAACCCCTTTCGTCAAGGGCTTCCGCCGCGTGCTGCATGTGATGCCCGACGAGCTTTCGGAGGGCGCGCTGTTTCGGAGCAACATCAAGCGGCTCGGCGGCACCGGCCTGACCTTCGATCTCGTCGTGCTGCCGCACCAGATCCCAAAAGCAATCGCGTTGGCCGACCTGGCGCCCGATGTGACGTTTGTCCTTGACCATTGCGGCGTGCCCGATATCAAGGGCGGAGCCGAGCATCCATGGCGTGAACATATGAGTGAGATCGCGCGGCGCCCGAATGTCATGGCCAAGATTTCCGGCGTCGTCGCCTATGCCGATCCCGGCAGCTGGACGGTCGAGACACTACGCCCCTACGTCGAGCACACAATCGGTGCGTTCGGTTGGGACCGTGTCGTCTGGGGCAGCGACTGGCCGGTCTGCACGCTTGGCGGCGGCCTGTCGACCTGGGTGGCGGCGACCCATGCGCTGCTTGCCGGTTGCAGCGTCGATGAACGCGACAGGCTGCTGTCCGCGAATGCCCGCAAGCTGTGGCGGCTCGAATAACCGGATTCTGCTACAAGTCTCCTCAGATCGTCGTCGAGACGTGCCGCTCGCGGCCATAGAGGGAGACTAACAGCACGATGATGAGGCCAAGTGCTGCCTGCACCGCCGAAGGCTGGAAGCCGAGGCCGATCAGCAGCGTGTTGATTTCGGTCAGCACCAACACGCCGGCGATCGTGCCGAGATAGCTCCCGCGGCCGCCGACCAATGCGGCGCCCCCGACGACCACCGCTGCGATGGTCTGGAACAGATAGGGCTGGCCGACATCGCCATAGGCCGAGCCGGTGAAGCCGAGCAGCAGCACGCCCGCCACGGCGGCGAAGAAGGCGCTTGCCGCATAGGTGATCACCCACATGCGCACCGGATCGATCAGCGCCAGCGGTGCCGCACCTGGATTGCTGCCGAGCGCATAGAGCCGCCGCCCATAGGGCGTCCGCTCCAGCACCAGCACGACGAGCGCCGCCAGAACGACCAGGCTCGGCACCAGCCACGGCACCGACAGCGGTCCGGCCGATCCGCCAATCGACACGAAGCTGGAAACCGCTTGCGGCGCGGAGCCTGACGGGAATCCGGCCGTCCACAACAACACCAGCCCTTGCACAACCATGCCGATGCCGAGCGTGACGATGAGCGGCTGGATGTCGAGACTGCGCGAGATCAGTCCGTTCAGCCCGCCAATGACGATCGCCAGCACTCCGACGAGGCCGCAAACCACGACAAAATTCCAGCCATCGCCGTAGAGCTGCGCCGCCACGACATTGGCAAAGCCGATGACGAAGGGGATCGACAGGTCGATGCCGCCCATGATGACCACCAGTGTCTGCCCGATCGAGGCGACGGCAAGCAGCGACGCGAGCACCAGCATGGCACGTATCGCAAACGGCGCCGAGTAGCCGGGAATGAGAACCGTACCGGCAAGGTGCAGAAGGGCGGCGACACAGAAGGCGCCGACGACGCGGGCATTGGTTGTGGCGAACAGGTTTCGTCGGAAAACCATGTCAGCGCCCCTTCATGGCAAGACGTTCCTGCGCTGCTGTCAGCATCACCGCCAGTACCAGTATGGCGCCGTAGGCAATCTGCAGCACGAAGGTCGAGACGTTGAATGTCGTCAGCACGCTTTGCAGCAGGAAGATATCGATGGCGCCGATGGCGGCACCGGCAACGCCGCCGCGCCCGCCGGCCAGGCTGACGCCACCGAGCGCGACGGCGGCGATGGCGATCAGCGTGTAGGTCGGCCCGATATTCGGGTCCGCCGAGCCGATCAGCGCGGTCAGCATCAGCCCGGCGCATCCGCTGAAGATGCCGGTCATGACATAGGCGAGGAAGCGCACGCGCGTGACATCGACGCCGGCTGTGTAGGCGGCACGGTCGTCGCTGCCGACCGCCATCAACTGGTCGTAGTAGGGGGTGCGCCGCACCAGCCACCAGGCAATGAACATCAACGCCAGCGGCAGCATCGACAGCGGACCGGACAGTGCCTTGAGCCAGGCCGGCGCGGGGCCGATCGGTGCGGGCAGGATGGTCAGCGTCACGCCGGTGAGGATCAGATAGGTGCCGAGCGTGGCGACGATCGGCTGGATGCGTACGATCGTCGCCAGGAAGCCGTTCGCAGCACCAACCAAGGCGCCGACGAACAGCACCGCCGGTACAAGCACCAGGGGCGATGAGATGCCAGCGCCGAGGAACAGCACCTGGATCGCAAAAGCATTGACGAAGCCCATCAGCGGCCCGACCGAGATGTCGATGCCGCCACGACCAGCGAGGATGACAGGCGTGGACGCGATCGCGGCACCGATCAAGGGCGCCGCCAAGCCGATCAGCGCACCCCAGGATCCCGGCTGGAACCGCCCCGGACTGAGGATGAGATTGACCACAAGCAACAGAATCAGCAGCACGACCGCGAAGCCGACGTTTCGCCCAAGAGACAGGAGGCGCGCAACAAGGCTCATGCCGCACGTCCGAACATGGCTGATATCACGCTGCCGGTGGTCAGCGCCTCGCCGGCGATTTCGGCCGCGACTTCATTCTCGCGGAACACCAGCACGCGCTGGCACAGGAGAAGAATTTCCTCGATTTCGCTGGACAGGATAACGAGCCCCATGCCGTCGGCGGCCAGCCCGCGAAAGACGTCGTAGAGAACATGCCGCGTCGCCACGTCGACACCGCGCGTCGGGTCGTTGAGAAGCAGGAAGGCTGGCTCCAGCGCCAGCGCTCGAGCCAGCAGCACTTTCTGCTGGTTGCCGCCCGACAGAGTGGTGATCGGCGCATCGGGCCGGGGCGCCATGATCGACAGTTTCTCGCGGTAGATGTCGTAGCGCACCTTGCGCGCCGCCGGGCTGATCAGGCCGAGACGTGTATCGCGCGACAGCGTCGAGACGGAGAAATTGTCGAGCACCGATTGCGTCGGGAAAATGCCGTTCGCACGCCGGTCGCGCGGCAGATAGGCAATGCCGCTGGAGACGGCCTTGCGGAATCCGGTGATCTTGCGAGGTTCACCGGGCTGGTTCAGCACGATCGATCCGCCATGCGGCGGCTCCAGGCCGGCGAGCATCTTGAGGAATAACTCCTGGCCATGGCCATCAAGACCGGCAAGGCCGACGATCTCGCCTGGGGCAATCGCCTGCGTGATCGGACTGGCGCCGGGCGCGATGACGAGATCGCGAACTGTGAGGGCAGCGCGGTCAGCCATGTGCCAGCTCCGCCGCCGTGCGGGGCGCCATCGCCCTGAGAAGTTCCGCCGGCGTCGAGGCGCCGCGCTCTTCGGTGCGCACGACGCTGCCGCCGCGCAGGATCGAGATGCGATCCGAAAGCGACATCACCTCGTCCATGCGATGGGTGATGAACAAGATCAGGCAACCCTCGCCGGCAAGCGCGCGCATCAGCGAAAAAACGGACTCGCGGTCGGCGAAGTCGAGCGCGGCTGTGACCTCGTCGAGGATCAGGATCTTTGGATTGCGCACGATTGCGCGAGCAAGGACGACAAGTTGCTGCGCGGCTAACGGCAGCAGGCCGGCTGGTTTGTCGAGAGGGACGTCGGTGACCGCGAAGCGTTTGAGCGCGGCTGCTGCCCTGTCGCGGCGCTCATTGCGCGGCACGACGCGCCGGACGAACCCGTCGAGGCCGAGCAGGATGTTGTCGGCTACGCTGCGGTCCGGTGCGATCAGAACCTCCTGGAACACCGTGGCGAAACCCTGCGCCTGGAAAGCGGATGGGCTGGCGCCTGAAAACGGTTTGCCGTGCAGAAGGATCGTGCCGCTGTCTGGCTGGACGATGCCCGACAACAGCTTGACCATCGTGCTTTTGCCCGAACCGTTCTCGCCCAGAATGGTGTGGATGGTCCCAGCCCGGAACGTGATCGACGCGTCCGAAAGCGCGACCGTCTCGCCATAGCGTTTGGATATGTTTTTGACTTCAAGCATGTCGCGTTTCAATGCTGGCAGGCCGGCTCACCGAAAGGAGTCGGCCTGTTGGGATACTAGCAGGCGTTCACTTCGCGCAGGCGTCACTTTGCACAGGCATCGGGCACCTTCGAATAATCCCAGCCCTTGGTCGGCGCCGGGTTCGAGAAATAGGCGTCGAGCCATTCTTCCGGCATCGGATCCGTCGGCGGGATCGGGAAAATCGAGACGGCATCCGTCGTCATGCAGTCCTTGTACCATTGGCCGAGATCGGCGCTGTGGACCGGCGGGATCGGGATCAGCAGCGTGTTCAGCTTCGGCTTCTGCCCGTCGAGCATGCGCTCGCCGACGCGGAACAGCGTCTCGGCGGTCCAGTGCGGCAGAACCGCATGGCCTTCGAAGCGGTATTTGTCGGGGTTGGCTTTCCAGTAGCCCAATGCATCGCCGGTGATCGAGCCGGTGATCAAGGGCGCCGGCCGGCCTGCCTCTGCGAAGGCTTCGGCAACGACGCGGCTTTCGCTGCCGGTCGTCCACACCGCATCGATCGGCGCCGGGTTGGTGGCGATCGCCTGCAACACCACGGTCTTGGTGACGTTGGCCGTCCAGTTACCGTTGACGTTGCGCGAGATCTTCAGCTTCGGATTTTCGGCCAGCGCCTTGTCTGCGCCCTGGCGCTCCTGCACCACGATCGGGTGGCCGGCAATGCCTTCGACCAGCAGGATGCTGGCGCCGTCCGGCTGCGCCTTGCCGATCGCCGTCATCATGTCATAGCCCCAGCGCGCATAGTTGGAATCGACATTGATCGCATTCGGGCTGGTCACCGAACCGGCTGCGGTGATGAACGGAATGCCGGCTTTGGCTGCAGCGTCGATGGCATCATCGAGCGCCGTCGCCGAGCCCGGGATCGAGGTGATGATCGAGCACTTCTTGTCGATGAAGGCGCGGATCTGGTTGATCTGCTGGCTGGCGTCGTTGTTGGAATCCGACACTTCGAAGCTGGATACGGTGCCGTCGGCGATCAGCCCGTCGACGAGGCGTTTCAGCTCCTTGGTCACCGTGACCCGCCACGGGTTGCCCTGGTAGGATTCCGAATGGCACCACTTCCACGGCTTCGGCGGCGCGGTGAAATTATCCCAGGCCGAAGGCAGCACCTTCTGCGGCGCGCCGTCATATTGCGCCTTGAGTTCGGTCGGCAGTGCGCCGACGACGCCTTGCACATCCTGGGCAAAGGCGGCGGTCGTGGCAAGCGAGGCTAGGGCGGTTGCGGCCAGCAGGCCACGGATCATTGCTGTCATCTTGTTCTCCTCCGTTCGGTTTCGTTCAGGCTCCTCCACCGGCAGCGCCGGACACCTGCGTGGGGGAACTTTCCCGAAACAGGCGATTGAGATCGGCAACGACCTGGGCGGCCTTGTGCCCATGGGTCATGCCGGAAAGGATGCGATCGGATGCTGCTTGCTGGAACGTCATGTAGCCGTCATGGCGCGGCCGTACCCATGCGCCTTCCAGCGTCACGCGCGTATCCCGATAGAAATTGCCGGTCGCTTCATTGACGGCCTGGTCCTCCCAGGCTGTGGCATGGCCGGGCTGGCCACCGGCGGCGGCATAGGGACCGCGCTGGACGTCGCCGCCGGCGACCCAGTAAGCGAAGTCGATCGCAGCGTCTCTGGCCTTGGAAAAGGCTGATACGGCTATGCCGGTGCCGCCGAGTGCCGAGCCGATGGGGCCATTCGAACCGACCACCGGAATGTCCGCGAAAGCCAGCCGGTTCTGACGAAAGCCAGTCGCCGCATAGGAGACGTAGCCATAGATCAGCGGCGCGCAGACGATCCTGGAATCGGCCTCTGCCATGCGCTCCGAGACCGCAATCGGATCCATCTCGAAACAGGCCGGCTCGACCAGCGCCGCAATCTCGCGCATCGCCTCGAAAACTTGGCTGCCGGTCTCGATGTCGATCAGATCGTGGGACGGATCGGTTGTGCAGGCATGACCGAGATTGCCGGCAAGCGTGTAGAACACCATCAGCACGTGGGGCGGGCGCAGCGGCAACAGCACACGGCCTTGCCGGGCTAGATCGAGCACATCGCTCCAGCCGGCCGGCGGCGCATCGATCGCGTCCGGCCGCCATGCCTGGACTTGGGCCGCCGCATCGATCGGAAACGCCCATTGCCGCCCCTGCCAGTTGTAGCTCGGATAGGACTGGCCGACGCTGCCCGAGACAAGTGCTGCGCGCTCTGTCTCGCGACCGGCGACATCCAGTGGCTCGAGACAGCGCTCGGCGGTGATCTGGCCGACATGCGGATGGTCGATGACGATAAGGTCATAGGCGCGCGCCAGATCCTCGACCGGGAAGGATTCGAAATCCTGCAGCGAGCGCTTGTCCCATTCGATGGTGATGCCGGTCTTCTGCTTCCACAGGGATGAGCAAGCGACCATCGGATCATAGCCGCGCGGATGGCTCCAGGTCATGCCCTTGAGTGCAGGCACGCTCACAGGCCGAACTCCTCGCGGATTGCCGCGCTGTGCTCGCCGATGCGCGGTGCCGCCTGATCGACCTTGGCTCTGATACCATCGACCCGGAGCGGCGAACTGGTGGTGAGGATGGAGACATCGTCCTCGCGCGTCACCGTCTGCAGCATGTCGAGCGACTGGAAGCCCTCGCTTGCCAGCATCTCCGGCCATGTCAGCACCTTGGCGCACCAGATGTCGGCGGGCTCGAGGATATCAAGCCATTCGTCGATGGTCTTGGTGGCGATCCTCTGCGCTATGATCGCCTTGATGTCGTCGCGTGCGGTGAACCATGATGCCGGCTTGTCGCGATAGGGCGCCAGTTCGTTGAGCGACAGCAGATCGGCAAGCTTGGGGATCGGCGTCATGGCGATGGCGAGATAACCGTCCTTGGCCGGGTAGACGCCATAGGGCGCCGACAGATAGGCATGTGCACTGCGGAAGCTGGAGCGGCGTGGCAAACGCCGGCCGTCGTTGAGATGCGTGGTCAGCACCTCGAACTGGAAGTCGACCAGCGCTTCCAGCAGACTGGTCTCGATATGGCTGCCCTGGCCGGTGATGCCGCGCCGCACCAGTGCCGCCAGGATGCCTTGCGCGCAGGCAGCACCGGCCAGCATGTCGCCAATGGCGAGCCCGAACGGCACCGGCCCCTGGTCTTCGTCGCCGTTCAGCCACATCACCCCGGAACGCGCCTGCGCCAGCAGGTCCTGGCCGGGCCGTTTGACCCAAGGGCCGTCCTCGCCATAGCCGCTGATCGAGGCATAGACCAGCCGTGGATTGATCTTGCGGACCGCCTCGTAGTCCAAGCTGAGCCGTTCGATGACGCCCGGCCGGAAATTCTGGATCAGCACGTCGGCCTTGGCCAGAAGGGTGCGCAGCGCCTTGAGGTCGGCCCCGTTCTTGAGGTCGATGGCAAGACTTTCCTTGGCCCGGTTGATGGCATGGAAGATCGTGGAATCGCCGCCGATCTCGGTGTCGCTGAGATAGAGCCGGCGCGACAGGTCGCCGCCATCCGGACGCTCGATCTTGATGACGCGCGCGCCGAGATCGAGCAGCCTGAGCGAGCAGTAGGGCCCGGACAGGAACTGGCTCATGTCGACGACGACGAGACCGGCGAGCGGCAATTCGGCTGCTGCCGGCATCGTTATTTCTCCGTCTTGCCGACGAAGTCGGCAGGGTTGCGGTACTTCACCGTCTGCAGATGCTCGCAATAGAGAACGAGCTCGCCTTCGCCCTTGAACACCTCGTAGCTGGCGCGTATCAGCCCCATTTCCTTGTAGCGGGGCTTCTTGTCGAGGTTGGAGCGGATCGAATAGATCGTGTCGCCGATGAAGACAGGCTTTATGAAACGCAGTCTGTCGTAGCCATAGGAAAAGGCGTTGACGCAATTGGTCGCGACCAGCCCCAGCCCAGCAGAGAAGACAAAGGCACCGGCGATCAGCCGCTTGCCGAAAATGCCTTCGTTCTCGGCAAACATCTGGTCCTGCACATAAGGGTGGATGTCGAGCACCAGTGTGTTGAACAGATGGCTCTCGCCTTCCGCCATGGTGCGGCGCAACGAGCGGATTTTCTGGCCGACCGGCCAGTCCTCATAGAACCAGTTTTCGGCGTTCCACACCGGCAGCGCGGCATGCTCTTCGGGCATGTCCTTGGGATGCGTCGAGGCGACGCCGACCGTATGCGCGAAATCGTTCATGGCTGGCTCCGCCAGTCCTGCCGGAGGTTCCGTGCAACCATTTGAACACGCGTCAAGGCGCCTGTATGCACGACGTCTCCTCCCGTCAATCTTCTTTTGTAAATAGTATTTTCACATATGGGGTTGCGTTGCAAGCGTGAACAGGCGAAATTTTGGCAGCTTCCGCGCGCCGAAGCGGCGGCGGGCAGGGGAGGAAAACATGCGCGAGGATTGTCTGGTCTTTGTCGGCAGCCTGAACCGTGAGGCGCCATATTTTCAGGGCGCGCGCGGCATTGGTCTCGGCGTCTACAGCTTCGACGAAGCGACGTTCGAAACGCGAAAACTGGCCGAGACCAACGACGTCGACAATCCGACATTCCTGTCGGTGACGCCGGACGGTTCACGCGTCTATGCCAATTCGGAAGTATTCACCTGGCGCGAGGGGACCGTCTCCGCCTACAGATTCGATCGTGCTTCGAGCACGCTGAGTTACCTGAACAAGCAGCCATCCCTTGGCAGCATCACTGCCCACAACACCATCACCCGCGATGGGACGAAGCTGCTGGTTGCCAATTACGGCATGGGCGAGGGTGGTCCGGATCGCGCCGTGGCTGTCTATGGATTCGACAAGGACGGCGCGCTGTCGGCGCCACTGGCCAGCGTCTCGCACAAGGGCACGGGCCCGAATCCGGCGCGGCAGGAACGCTCGCATGCCCACAGCGTCACCGAAACCGTTGCCGGTGGCACGGCCATCGTCGCCGACCTTGGCATCGACCGTCTGGTGTCCTACCGAATCGAGCACGACGGCAATCTTGCCAAGCTCGCCGAGTCCGCCTTGCCGCAGGGCGCCGGCCCGCGCCATCTCGCACTGCACCCCAACGGGCGTTTCGTCTTCGTCATGAACGAACTGGATTCGACAATCGTGTCGATGTCATTGGACGAAGCCAACGGCAAGTTGTCGTTCATCGATGCCCAGCCGGCGGTGCCGGCCGAAGCGCGTGACAGCAATCATTGCGCCGATATCCAGATTTCGCCGGATGGCCGTTTTGTCTACGGCTCCAACCGTGGCCATGACAGCGTCGTCATCATGGCAGTCGACCAGCAGACCGGTTCGCTGAGCCTCGTCGGCTATGTCCCCTGCGGCGGTGCGACGCCGCGCAATCTGGCGCTGACGCCGTCAGGCGGCCATCTGTTCTCGGCCAACCAGAATGCCGACCGCATCTCGATCTTCGCCCGCGACGCCGACAGCGGCACGCTGACCGACACCGGGCGGGCCATCGAGATCGGCACGCCGATGTGCGTCAAGATCGTGCGCTGAACGACCGCAACTCCAACTGCATCCGAGCTGCGGGAAAACCGGCTGGGCTCAAGCCTGTTGGATTGCCGAGAGCTTCCAGTTCGAGCCATTCTCACGCACGAATGTCCACAACTCGGTCGTCTCTGTCGGATGATTATCGTCGCCCTCGACGACCTTGCCGCTGACCCGTTCCCGCGTCACGTCGCGAGACTCGTAGCGCAACGCAGCCGTGGCGTAGTCGCGGTCATCCTCGCGCCAGCTTTCCGCGATGTCGGCCTGCAGCAAAGTGATGTCCGTTACCTCGTTCCTGAGACCTTTCTGGGCATTGTCGGCCAACTCTTCGGACAGATAGGACACCATCTCGGGTGTCACCGCCCGGCGCAGGGCGGCATGGTCTTCGCGCCCGAATGCTTCCTGGACATCGGTCAACAGCTGCTGGAATGCGTTGAGGTCGGTCTGGGCCAGCGTGATCTCCTCAGAGGCGGCGGCCGGAGAGCCTCCGCCCGAACCGCCGCCAAAGCCGGGGATTGTGAAGGAGCTTGCAGTCTGCTGCTGTGCCGTAGCGCGATTCTCAAACCTCGAAGCCTGGGCATTGGAACCTTGGGCATTGCCGGCACCGGCGAGCGCCTGGGCGGGACTGCGCGCCGATTGCGACCGGAAGAACCTGATAGCCAGCATGATTGCGCCACCGATGAGCAGCGCCTGAAGCAGGAAACCGAACATGCCCGCCAGGCCGCCGAAGCCTTGGCCCACGAGCAGGCCGATCAGGCCGCCGAGCAGCAGGCCGCGCATCATCGTTCCACCGAAGCCGCTCATGAAGCCGGGCCGCTGCAAGCCGGCCTGCGGCTGCCGGGCCGCGCTGTTCACACCGGTGTTGGGCGTCATCGAACGCTCGACCGGAGCGGTCGGCGCTGGCGCGGTTCTGGTCGGGGGTGCCGATTGGAACGTACGCATGCCGCGACTGCCGAAACTGCCGCCGCGACGGGCCTCGGCATGATCCATCGCGACCATGGAGAATGCGAGGAAGAGTCCTGCAAAGAGAGCTGCAAATCGGCTTGTGCGGGAAATCATCGGGATGGACCTTTATCGATGCGGGTTTCGGAAATTTTCAGCAGACGCCGGCCCGGGTATCGGGCGTCATGCGGTCAATCGAACAACTCTTCGAAGAATGATTTCTTCCGCTTCGGATAGCGGTGGCCCTGCGAGCGGGAATAATCGTCGTGTCGCGGTTGGGAGAAGGCTGCCGACTGCGGCGCAGGCGCCGCTTCCCTGCCGGAACGCTCGATGATCTTGTCGAGTTCGCCTCGATCAAGCCAGACGCCGCGGCACTGCGGACAGTAATCGATCTCGATACCCTGGCGTTCGCTCATCACGAGCGCGACGCGGCAGGAGGGGCAAGTCATACCAAGGAGGGAAGATGTCATGTGGGGCTCCAAACCGAAAAAGATTGAGCCCGCTTGACCGAAAAGAATGGAAACGGGCCCATTAAAGCGGTCCGACATCACAATCGCCAACAGCGAGAGTCAGAGGGGCCCGGCCCGCACGGGACAATTAGGAATGCAGAGCCGCGCCTTCAAGGGCGATCTTCTCAGCAAAGGTGATTTGTTCGCCAACTCTGCTCAAACCGTCACCACGATCTCAGATCGTCACCACGATCTCAGATCGTCACCACGATCTTGCCGAATTGCTCGTTCGACTCCAGGTAGCGGTGCGCCTCGACGATCTGGTCGAACGCGAAGGTCCGGTCGATAATCGGCTTTAGAGTCCCGGTTTCTAGTCCTTCAAGGATGAACGCCTTGGCTGCCTCCAGTTTGGCCGGGTTGCCGGTGATCTCATGGACAAGGTAACCGCGCAGCGTCAGCGTCTTGGCCAGCACCGCAGGCAGCGGGAACGGGGTCGGCTCGCGGCTCAGGCCACCATATTCGATGAGAATGCCGCCCTTTGACATCGCGGCCGTCAGTGGCTCGAAGATCGGACCACCGATGGCGTCCAATACCACACGCACACCTTGCGATCCGGTGATTTCATTCAGCCGTGTGGTGATATCTTCCTCAGCCAGGACCACGACATGCGCCGCACCGGCGTCGAGGAGAGCCTGCTTCTTGGCCAATGTTCGCGTCACCGCGATCGCCGTCGCGCCGATCCTGTTGGCGATCTGGATTGCGGCAAGTCCGACGCTGCTTGAGGCGGCCGTGATGACAACGGCATCTCCACCGCCAAGCCGGGCGATATCGATCAGCGCGCCATAGGCGGTGAGATACTGCATCCAGACCGCCGCCGCCGTCTGCCAGTCGAGCGATGGCGGGTGCTTGACGATGAGCCCTGCAGGATAGGTGATCAACTCGCCATAGGCCGGCCAGCGGATCATCGATTGCGGCGGGATGACACTGACCGCGTCCCCCGACGCGAAGTCGTTCACGCCTTCGCCCGCGGCCTCGATAATACCCGCCGCTTCGAGGCCAAGCCCGGAAGGCAGCGTCGGCATCTCGATATAGGCACCCGCGCGCAGCAGTGCCTCGGCGCGATTGAGGCCGAGCGCCTTGACGCGGATTTGGACTTCGTCCGGACCCGGTCGGGGCAATTCGACATCCTCGATGCGCAGAACCTCGGGACCACCATGCTGGTGAAAGCGAACCACACGTACCATTCGGGAGACTCCAAATTATCTGAACCGAATGAGCTATGCAGCCAAGCTTGCCGAGGATAAATGGCTGCAAAGAGGAACAGTAGAAACCAGGAGTTCCGAATATGGATCGGCTTGAGAGCATGGCCGTGTTCGTCAAGGCGGTCGACCTCGGTTCGTTCGCGGCCGCGTCGGTCGCACTAGATCTGTCTGGACCGATGGTTGGGAAACATGTCCGGTTTCTTGAGGAACGCCTGGGGGTGCGCCTGCTCAACCGGACCACGCGCCGGCAGAGCCTGACCGACTTCGGGCGCGCCTACTATGAACGCTGCCGGGTGGTACTGGCCGAGGCCGACGCCGCTGATGCGCTCGCCGCCGACCAGTTTTCGGAGCCACGTGGAAAACTGCGTGTCACCATGCCGGCGCATTTCGGCCGCCACTGCGTGACGCCCGTGCTGCTAGGGTTGGCGCGGCAATATCCGATGCTGGAACTCGACCTGTCGCTCGGCGACCGCTTCGCCGATCTTGCCGAGGATGGCTACGACCTTGCCATCCGAACTGGTACCCTTGACGACAAGGCCGGCGTGATCGCGCGCCGCGTCGCGCGCCAGGGCATGGTCGTCTGCGCAGCGCCGTCTTATCTCCAATGCCACGGCGAACCGCGGCACATCGACGATCTCGCCGACCATCAGGCGATTGTCTACCGTCGGCTTGGCCAGATCGTTCAGCCGTGGCTGTTTGCGGGCGAGGGGCAACCCACGCAAGAGATCATGCCAACAGGCCGGCTGCGGCTCGACGATCTCGATGCCATCGCCGACGCGGCTGTCGAGGGCATGGGGCTAGCCTGGCTGCCCTCCTGGCTGGTCCGAGCCCGCATTCAGGCCGGCGCGCTGGTCGCGCTGCTGCCGGACCAGCCGCGATATCTCTACGACTGCCACGCCCTTTGGCTGCAGACGCCGCATCTGCCGCTGAAGGTGCGGCTTGCCGTCGATGCGCTGGCGGCCGCCTTGCCGAAGTCGATGGCCTAACCGTAGCGTCCGCCTCTCGGTTGAGATTGCGCCGATATTCCCTGCCCTTGGCACGGTCGACGATCAGTTCATCAATTCGGATTTCTTCTGCAAAGCCGGTAAAAGAGTGCACGCATGGGGCCTTTGAGGCGTCGTGTTCCAGTGCCATATGAAAGTGGCTGACTGAATGAGCGCATTGTGGGAGGGACGGTTTATGACCAAAGGTTCAGATCTGTTCGTCGCGGCCCTTGAGAACGAAGGGGTCGAACGGATTTTCGGCATTCCGGGCGAAGAAAATCTCGATATCGTCGAATCCATCCGCCGCTCCTCGATCCAGCTGATCCTGACCCGCCACGAGCAGGCGGCCGCCTTCATGGCCGCCACCTATGGCAGGCTCACCGGCAAGCCAGGTGTGTGCATCACCACGCTTGGCCCGGGCGCGCTCAATCTTTCGACCGGTTCGGCCTATGCGCTGCTCGGCGCGATGCCGATGATCATGATCACCGGTCAGAAGGGCATCCTGTCATCCCGGCAGGCGCGCTTTCAGATCGTCGACATAGTCGCGGCGATGAAGCCGCTGACCAAGCTGTCGCGCCAGATCGTCTCGCCGAAGATGATCCCGTCGCTGGTGCGCGAAGCTTTCCGTGTTGCCCAGGAAGAGCGACCGGGGCCCGTGCATCTGGAGTTGCCGGAAGACATTGCAGCGGCGGAGTGCGAGCCGATCGCACTGGTGCCGACGCACCCGGTCGAACTGCCGCTGGCCAGCCCGGGCGCGCTTGATCGCGCCGCCCGTATGATCATGGAAGCCAGGCGTCCGCTGTTGATGTTCGGCGCGGCGGCGTCGCGGCCGCGCTTGACCTCCGATCTCGCGCAGTTCGTGCTGCGCACGCAAATTCCCTATTTCACCACGCAGATGGGCAAGGGCACCGTGCCCGGCGGCACCGAGCTCTATATGGGAACAGCAGCCCTTTCGGAGCGCGACTATGTGCACGAGGCCATCGAGCAGGCCGATCTGATCATCACCATCGGTCACGACACGGTCGAGAAGCCGCCCTTCATCATGGGGGCGAAGGGGCCGAAGGTGATTCATGTCGGCTATCAAACGGCCGATGTCGAGCAGGTCTATTTCCCACAGGCCGAAATCGTCGGCGACCTCGGGCCTTCGCTGGCGCTACTGGCCGACCGCATCGAGGGCAACATTCCCAATGCGCAGGCCCTGCTGTCGCTGCGGGAAGGCATTTTGAGCCGGATCGCAGCGCGCGCCACCGAAGACCGCTTCACGCCGCAGCGCATCGTGCATGACGTGCGCGCCGTGATGCCGGCGGACGGCATCCTCTCCCTCGACAATGGCATGTACAAGATCTGGTTCGCGCGCAACTACCGGACGCGCATGGCAAACACGCTGCTGCTCGACAATGCGCTGGCCACAATGGGCGCGGGCTTGCCGTCGGCGATGATGGCGGCACTGCTCTATCCACAGCGCCGTATCATGGCCATCTGCGGCGACGGCGGCTTCATGATGAACAGCCAGGAAATGGAAACCGCCGTCAGGCTCGAGCTTAACCTCGTCGTCCTGCTGCTCGAGGATCACGCCTACGGCATGATCCGCTGGAAGCAGGCGGTCGACGAGTTTCCGGATTTTGGCATGACCTTCGGCAATCCCGACTTCGTGAAATATGCCGAGGCCTATGGCGCCAAGGGGACCAGGGTTGGCGAGATCGCTGAATTACGGCCAACGCTGGAGCAGGCCTTCGCCGGCGGCGGCGTGCACCTCGTCGTCGTGCCCATCGACTATTCCGAAAACATGAGGGTGCTTGTCGACGAGTTGCGCGAGCGGCTGCCAGTGACCCAGGTATCCTGACGGCAGCGGCAACGCCGCGGTCAGGATTGCCTGGATGTAATAGACCTATCCAGATCGGCCGCGGCCGGATGGCTACGCGGCAAGGACAAGCTCCGATGTGCCGCGCAGCCGAAGTTTCTAGGCTGCTCGAGATGCAGAACAACCGCTCGGTCATCGTGCCGCTGCTGTCCGCCCCTGCCTTCGAGGAACTGACTCGCATCCGCATCGCCGTCGAGGGGCTGGCGGGCGAGATGGCGGCGACCAGGATGACCAAAAGCGGACTGGTCGACATCCAGGC
Source organism: Mesorhizobium sp. M0621 (assembly GCF_040320745.1). NCBI lineage: Bacteria > Pseudomonadati > Pseudomonadota > Alphaproteobacteria > Hyphomicrobiales > Phyllobacteriaceae > Mesorhizobium > Mesorhizobium sp. M0621. Next base: position 109,538 of record NZ_JAMYQF010000007.1, read on the forward strand.
TACGCTCGCCGGTATGCAGCGTGCCATCGAGGCCGGCGACGCCAGGGCCTATCTCTCGTTGAACGAGGCCTTCCATTTCGCCATCTACCAGCACGCCGGCGCGCCGATCCTTTTGAACATGATCCGCGATCTCTGGGGTCGGGTCGGGCCCTATCTCAAGCTGCTGATGCAGGCCGACCGCTACATCCCGCGGTCGAATGACGCGCATCGCAAGATCGTCGCCGCACTGGAGCAGCGCAGCGGTCCCACAGTGCGGATTTTCATAGAAGAGGATATCGCCACGGCGGCCGCGGTTCTGTCGGCAAACCTTGGCAAGGTGAAGTGACTGCCTAGCTCGTCCTGTCCAGCCGATCGCGCAGCATGCTCCAGCCGAGCAGCATGTTGGGCGCATGCCGCAGCAAGGCATGGAACGGGATTGGTGCTGGCGGCCCGAAAGGCAGCGGCAAGTCACGGGCGTCGGTTCCAGCGGCCCAATCGGCCAGCACCTTGCCCATCGCCGTGGTCATGGCAATGCCGCGGCCGTTGCAGGCGCGCCCGGCGATCATGCCGGGACCGAGGTCGATCAGATGTGGCAGGAAATCCGGTTCGACGGCAGCCATTCCCGACCAGCTGTAGGCAAGTGGCGGCAAGTCGGGCAGACCGAGATGCCGCCCAAGCCGCCGCCAGATCGCCTGCGGCACGCGCGTATCGGCGCCGGCGCCAAGAATATGCATTCCGCCGCTGATCAGCCGGTTTTCGGCGTCGAAGCGGAAGGTGAAGAGATTGCGCCTGGTGTCGCCGACGCCTTGCTCACCGGGAAGCAACCGGCTGCGCACATCACGAGGCAGTGGCGCTGTCGCGATCTGGAAGACTTTCAGCGGAAAATAGGTTCGCTGCAATGACGGATTGAGGGACCAACCATAGGCGTTGGTGGCGATCAACACCTTGGCGGCGCGTACCGATCCCGAAGACGTTTTCAGCATCCAATCATCGGCCATGCGATCAACCGAGGTGACGCGCGTCCGCTCGAAGATATTCGCGCCGGCTTTCTCCGCCGCATCGGCGAGCCCGCGCGCGTATTCGACCGGATTGAGCACGCCGCCAGAACGATCCATCCAGCCGCCGACATAGCCTGGCACGCCCGTCAGTGCCTCGACATCCTGCCGGTCCAATGTGACTGCCGGCCGGCCACGCCGTGCCCATTGCCCGGCACGTGACTTGACCTTGTCGAAGGCGGCAGGCGAATGTGCCGGCTGGATCCATCCGCTCTGCACCGCGTCGCAGTCGATGCCATGCTGCCGGATCAGGCGAAACACCAGGTCGGCGCTGCCGGCGGCGAAATCGATCAGTCTTTCGCCGCGCGAAGGTCCGAGGTGGGCCATTATGTCGACCGGGTCCATCTTGGCGAAGTTCGGCACGACGAAGCCGGCATTCCTGCCGGTCGCGCCCCAGGCGATGAATTCGGCTTCGAGAACGGCGACGGAAAATCCTTTCTCGGCGGCGTGCAGTGCGGTTGAAAGGCCGGAAAAGCCGCCGCCGACTATGGCTAGGTCGACATCGAGCCCGCCTTGCAGCGCCGGCCGCTCGCGGCGATTGCGGCTGACCGCATGCCAGAGCGAAGCGCCACGCGCCTCCTGCCTGATCACTGCATTCATAACCCGGAACTGCTCTTGGCTTGAGCGATCTTCACTCGCTTGCCGAACCATGGCCGCCGCGGCCTGTCGCCGAACAGGCCGTTGGGCCGGATCAGCAGGATGACGCAGAGCATGACACCGATGGCGGCGATCTGCAGCGCGGCGGCGCGCGCCTGCTGTTCCGGCGGGAACAGTACGCTGGTCAACGTGCCCGATCCGGCCCATATCGCCCACACCAGGATGCTGCCGATGACGGCGCCGAGATTGCTGCCCGAGCCACCGACGATCAGCATCACCCAGACCTGGAAGGTCAGGATCGGCAGGTAATTGTCCGGCGCGATGAAGCCGGTGAAATGCGCTTGCAGCGCGCCGGCCAGCGCCATGATCGCGCCGCCGACGGCAAAGGCCTGGACGCGATAGAAACGTGCGCTTTTGCCAAGCGAGATCGCCGCCCGCTCATCCTCGCGCAGCGCCTTCAGCACGCGTCCCCACGGGCTGCGCGACAGATGCTCCAGAGCGAGATAGGCGATCAGTGTCACCACCGAGACGATGGCGAGGTTCGACAGGTTGAATAGAAGAGGCGTCTCGGCAAGGCTGCCGAAGGGGCGCGGAATGAAGCCGATGCCGAACGGACCGCCGGTCAGCTTCTGCGCGTTGAGCGCGACCAGTTGCACGACGACGGCGACGCCAAACGTGGTGATCGCCAGATAGTCGGACCGCAGCCGCAGCGTCGCCATGCCGGTGAGGGCCGCGGCGATGCCACCGATGACCATGGCGCCTGCCCAGCCGACAAGGATCGGCAGGCCGAAGCCGCCCAGCCGCGCGGCATCGTCCGGTGTGGTCAGCAGCGCCGAGGTGTAAGCGCCGATGGCGACGAAGCCGGCGAGGCCGACATTGAACAGGCCGGTCAGGCCCCACTGCAAATTGAGCCCCAGCGTGACCAGCGAGAAGATCAGCGCGGTGGTCAGGAAGAAGGCACCGTAGCCGAGCAGGTCCATCAGCGTTCCCTCACACCAAACAGGCCGATCGGCCGCACGAACAGCACCGCCATCAGGATGATGAAGGAGACCGCGGCGCGCCATTCCGCGCCGATCAACTGCACGGCACCGGCTTCGGCGAGCCCGATGATCAGGCCGCCGAGCACGGCGCCGGGGATGCTGCCGATGCCGCCGAGAATGGCGGCGGCAAACATCGGCAGCAGCATGTCGAAGCCCATGAATGGTCGGATTTGCACCAGAATGCCGATCATCACGCCGGCCACGCAGGCGAGCGCCCCGCCGATGACCCAGGTGACGCGCACCACGCCGGCGACGTCGATGCCGACGATGCGGGCCAATGCCGCGTTCTGGCTCAAGGCCTGCATCGAGCGGCCGGTTTGCGTGCGCGTCATCAACAGATGCACGCCGAGCACCATCACGGCGGTCAATAGCAAAAGCGCGACCTGATCCGGCGTGATGCGGATGCCGAATCCGACCGGCATGGCGATCTGGATCGCCCGGCTGAAATAGGTCGGCCGAGAGCTGAAGGTGAATTCGAGCAGACTCCGGAGCGCCATCGAGGCACCGAAGCTCGCCATCACCACGATGATCGCCTGGCCTTGTGAGCGCAGCCGCGCGAACAGCACTCTGTCGAGCAGCAGCGCCAACAGGGCGGTGAAGGCCATGCCGACGACCAGTGCGACAATCAGCGGCCAGCCGAAGGAGAGGGGAGCAATGGGTGCCACCTTGCCGACCATCGCGCCGATGGCGCTGACGACGGCCAGCGTCGCATAGGTGCCCCAGGCCATGAAGTCGCCATGGGCGAAGTTCGAGAAGCGCAGGATCGAATAGGTGAGCGTCACGCCGATGGCGCCAAGGCCGATCATCGAACCTGTCAGCAGCCCGTCGACGATGAATTGCAGGCTCATGCCCCACCTCCTATGTCGGGCTTACGGGGGCGCTGGCCAAGATAGAGTTCGGCGACGACCGGATCGTTCCACAGTTCGGCGGCGACGCCCTCGTGCCGGTCCTTGCCTTCGACCAGCACATAGGCGCGGTCGCCGATGGCGAGCGCTGCCTTGGCATTCTGTTCGACCAGCAGGATGGTGACGCCGGATTTGCGGATGCCGGCCAGCATCTCGAACACCATCGAGACGAATTTCGGCGACAGACCGGCCGATGGTTCGTCGAGCACCAGCACCTTGGGGTGGACGATCAGCGCCCGTGCGACGGCCAGCATCTGCCGTTGTCCGCCCGACACGTTGCCGGCGGCGGTGCGACGCTGGAGGATGAGATCGGGAAACGCCGCATACATCTCCTCGATGCGGCCGGGGATTTCGCGCCGTTCGAGGATGCCGCAGGCGACTTTCAGATTGTCCTCGACCGACATCAGCGGGAAGATGTTTTCGGTCTGCGGCACGAAGGCCAGGCCAAGCCGCACCATGGTGTGGGCGGGGGCGGCAGTGATGTCCTTGCCGTCCAGAAACACCGTGCCGCCGGAGATCGGGACGAGACCGGCAATGGCCTTGATGAAGCTCGACTTGCCGGCGCCGTTGGGACCGAGCACGACGACAATCTCGCCCTTGCCGACGGTGATCGAGGCGCCACGCACGATCGGCACGCCGGGCTCGTAACCGGCTTCGAGGTCGCGGACATCGAGGACGGTCTCGCTCATGCGGTGCCTCCGAGATAGGCCTCGATGACGCGCGGGTCGCGTGCGACCTGTTCGGCCGTGCCTTCGCTGAGCAATTGGCCGCTCGCCATGACGAGGACGCGATGGCAGAGCCGCGTCACCATGTCGATGTTGTGCTCGATCAGCAGGAAGGTGATGCCGCGCGCATTGATGTCGCGGATGCGGTCGATGATGACTTCGAGCAGCGTTGCGTTGACGCCGGCCGCCGGCTCGTCGAGCAGGATGATCGCAGGGTCTGCCATCATGACGCGGGCGAGTTCGAGCAGCTTGCGCTGGCCGCCGGAAAGCACGCGCGCCGGCTCATGCGCAAGATGGGTGAGGGTGACCAGTTCCAGCAGTTCGAGCGCCTTTGTCCTGGCGGCTCTTTCCTGCGCGGCGACGCGCCATGGCGTCACGAAATTGGCGAGCAGCCTTTCGCCGGCCTGGCCCTGTGCCGCCAGCATGATGTTTTCGATCAGCGTCAGGTTGGGCAGCGGGCGCGGGATCTGGAAGGTGCGGCCAAGACCACGGCCGATGCGCAGATGTGCGGCTTCGCCCGAGACAGGCGTGCCATTGAGAAGGATCTCGCCGCTGGTCGGCAATATGCTGCCGGCGAGCAGATCGAACATCGTTGTCTTGCCGGCGCCGTTGGGGCCGATCAGGCCGAGGATTTCTCCAGCTCTGACGTCGAACGAGACATCGTTGACGGCGACAAGGCCGCCGAACCGCCTGACGACATTCCTTGCCGTCAGAACCGGCGCGCGGGTTTCCCCTTGCCGTTTGGTTGCCTCGCTCATCAAACCCTCTGGCCGAAGACGATCGTTGCCGTCTCCTGATTATGATTTGTGATCACACTTGCTTTGATCACGCTATTCGGGTTTAATTTCATCCGCAAGCCGAAAACCGGCCAAGAACGGAATTCCATGCAGAAGGCTGCCATCGAAAAGAACAACGAGGCGATCGCGGCCCAGCTTGCGCCGGTCGGCCGCGAAACGGTGCAGGATCGTGTCTATTCCGAATTGCGCCGCGCCTTGATCGGCGGTCTGTTCGAACCAAGTCAGGTGCTGACCATCCGTGGCCTGGCCGATGCGCTGGTCACCTCGACCATGCCGGTGCGCGAGGCGCTCGGCCGGCTGATCACGGAAAAGGCGCTGGAGGCGCTGCCCAACCGTTCGGTGCGCGTGCCGCCGATCACTCTGGAACGCCTCGACGATCTCTTGCGAGCCCGCATCCTGATCGAGGGCGAGGCGATCGCGCTGGCCGCCGCCCGCATGGGGCCGCGCCAGATCGCGACCATCGAAACCATTCTCGGCGAGTGGGACGAGATGCGGGCGCTGAAACACAAGAAGGACGTCGATCGCGAGGTGACGCTCAACCAGAGCTTTCACTTCGAGATCTACCGCTCCTGTGGATCGGCCGTGCTGATCCCGATGATCGAGAGCCTTTGGCTGCAATCGGGCCCCTGCATTCGTGTCGCCATCTACGCCTTCTCGGAGGCCGGCGAGGTCGACACCGCCCAGTATCACCGCCGCATCGTTACGGCGCTGGCCACGCAGGATGCGCAGGCGGCGCGCGAGTCGCTGGTCGCCGACATCAGCCGCCCCTTCACCTTCCTGCGCAGCAAGCTGCAGGCCGCCGCCGCGAAAGACCAGACATGACCTCCATCAACATCACCGAGCCGCGCTCGCAGCTTTCCGTCACGGCGTTGTTGCTGCCCGAGAAGGCACCGGAAAACGCTGCCTTCCTCTTGGCCTATCTCGGCATGCCACGCGTCGTCCCGGGCATCCATGCGATGTGGACAGGGCCGGAAATCTCCTGTCCGGTTCCATCAGCCGATCTCGAGGGCCAGACCTATGCCAGGCCATTGCCGGCCGAGAACGCGACGTTGACGCCGCAGCCGGGCGACATCGTGCTGTCCTTCGTGCCGCCGCGCATGTGGGGCGGCAATCCCAATGCGATCTTCGACATCGGCCTCTACTACGGGCAGGGCGCGCGGCTCTTGTTCCCGATCGGCTGGCTCGCCGGCAGCGTTGTGGCGCAAGTGCGCGCCGAAGAGCGTGATCAGTTCGCCGCCGCATGTGGGGTGATCCGGCGCAACGGTGCCTGCGACGTCACCTTCAGCCTGGTGGAGGCCTGAAATGGCTGACGACAGTTTCGAGCTCTTCGATCTTCGCGTCGAGGCGGTCATCCCCGAGGGAAAACCGATCTATTGCGGCGCCAAGGCCGGCGACTATTTCGAGCTCAAGGGCGAGATGCTGTCGATGCCGGCAGGGCAGGGGTTTTCGATTTATTCGATCTCCGCCGTCTTGCCGCTGCTGGCGGCGAAGCAGCGCCCGACCCACCCGAACGACTGGATGACCTCGGACGCCGAGATCGCTTGTCCCGATCCCAATTGCGCCAGCCGGCTCCGGATCGTCAGGGTGGCCAAGCGGCGGTTCAGCCATGCCGAGACGACGGCCGTGCCGCTGCCGAAGGAGAATGACCTGACATGACCGCCAAGACCTTCGAACTCGGACCCGGCTACACCATCTCGCGTGTCATTCGCGGCAGCTGGCAGCTGGCCGGCGGCCACGGCGCCATCGACCGCAGCCAAGCGGTGGCCGACCTGATCGCCACTTTCGATGCCGGCATCTGGACCTATGATTGCGCCGACATCTACACCGGTGTCGAGGAACTCATCGGCGCCGCGCGCCTGCGGCTTGCCAGCGAGCGCGGCCTCGATGTCGCGGCCCGGATGAAGGTGCACACCAAGCTGGTGCCCGACCTTGAACGGCTGGCCAGCATCAGCCGCGACTATGTCAGGGGCATCGTCGACCAATCGCTGCGGCGGCTGAAGACCGAGCGGCTCGATCTCGTGCAGTTCCATTGGTGGGACTATGCGCAGCCTCGTTATGTCGAGGCGATGGGCTGGCTCGACGAGCTTCGGCTGGAAGGCAAGGTCCGCAATCTCGGCACCACCAATTTCGACACGCCAAGGCTCGCGGAAATCCTGGCGGCCGGCATTCCGCTTGTCAGCCAGCAGCTGCAATATTCGGTGCTCGACCAGCGGCCCGGCAACAGCCTTGCCACACTGGCAAAACAGAACGGCGTCAGCTTCCTCTGCTACGGCTCAGTCGCCGGCGGTTTCCTCAGCGATAAATGGCTCGGCGTGGCCGAACCCGCCACCCCGCTCGAAAACCGCTCGCTGGTCAAATACAAGCTGATCATCGATGATTTCGGCGGCTGGGACCTGTTCCAGGAGCTGCTTCAGGCGCTGAAGGCCGTTGGCGACCGCCACGGCGTTGATGTCGCCACCGTCGCCAGCGCCTGGGTGCTCGAGCAGCCACAAGTGGCGGCCGTCATCGTCGGCGCCCGCAACCAGGCGCATGCGCTGGCCAATGCGAAGATCATGGACGTTTCGCTCGATGCCGGGGACCGGACGCGGATTGCAGCCGTCATCGCGCAAGGCACCGGCCTCGAGGGTGACGTCTACACGCTGGAGCGCGACCGTCACGGCCGTCACGGCTCGATCATGCACTACAACCTCAATGCGGGGAAGAAATGAGCGGCGAGCGCTCCCTGTTTTCACGCGCCAGCGCCGCGGTTATCGACCTGCATCGCTTCTTCGTCGACTGGTTCGTTGCCGCGCGAGCCAACATGGCAGACTTCGGCCGCTTCGAACGCGCCATCGGCGAGGACTTCAGCATGGTGGCGCCGGACGGTCAGGTGCTCGATCGCAAGGCGGTCGTCGATCATGTCCGTTCAAGCCGCGCCTCTTGCGACGACGGTTTTGCCATTTCGATCGAGGACATCCGGCCCGGCTGGCAGGACGCCGATACCATCGTCGTCCTTTACGTCGAAGCGCAACTGCGCGGCGGCAAGCACAGCCGCCGCCAGTCGAGCGCCGTTTTCACCACCAGTTCATCGGCGCCCAACGGCGTCGAATGGCGGCATCTGCATGAAACCTGGCTGCAGGTGCCGGAACGCTGAACAGGCTCCAGAGATCAAATACAGTTGAGTAACGAAAGGGGAACAACAATGACAAAGACGATACTCCAACTCACCACAGCACTTGCTCTCGTGACGATGGCGGGTGCGGCACAGGCCGCAGATTGCAAGATCACCGTCGGCCTCGTCATGGAACTGACCGGCCCGGCCGGCGAATACGGTCAGGCCGGCGCCAAGTCGGTCGAGATGGCCTTCCGCGACATCAACGAAGCCGGCGGCGTGCGCGGCTGCGATCTGGCGACCGATACGCGCGACAGCCAGAGCCAGGGCAACATCGCGGTCGACGCCGCCACCCAGCTCGTGCAGGTGAAGAAGGTGCCGGTCATCATCGGCGGCATCATCTCGTCGGTGTCGATCCCGATCCTGACGTCGGTCACAGCACCGGCCAAGATCGTCCAGGTCTCGCCGGCGTCGTCCTCGCCGACGCTGACGGCGCTCGGGCGCGACGGCAAGACCAATGGTATCTTCTTCCGCACCATCACCTCGGATGCGCTGCAGGGCGTAGCCGCGGCCAAATATGCCGTCGACAAGGGCTTCAAGAAATTGTCGATCATCCATGTCAACAACGACTTTGGCGTCAACATGGTGGCCGAATTCTCGCGCGCCTACAAAGCGCTCGGCGGCACCATCGTCTCCGACACGCCTTACAACGAGAAGCAGTCGAGCTATGCCTCGGAAGTCACGGCGGCAATGGCCGGCGAGCCGGACGGCCTCTATCTCGTTAGCACGCCGGTCGACGGCGCAACGGTCGCCCGCACCTGGATTTCGCAGGGCGGCGTGCAGAAATTCCTGCTCAATGACGGCATGAACAGCCCGGACTTCATCGAGTCCGTCGGCGCCGATTATCTGAAGGAAGCCTATGGCACCTCGTCCGGCACCAGCCCGACGGCCTCGACGGAGTATTTCACCAAGAACTACAAGGAATTCTCCGGCATCGAACCGTCCAATCCGGCGGCCGACCGTTCCTATGATGCCGGCGCCATCGTTGGCTTGGCCATCGCCATTGCCGGCTCGGAGGATCCGGCCAAGATCAAGGACGCGATGTACAAGGCGGTCGATCCCGCTGGCACGCCGATCTTTGCCGGCAAGGAGGAGTTCGCCAAGGCGCTCGGCCTGATCAAGGACGGCAAGCCGATCCGCTACGAAGGCGTCATCGGCCCGGTCGCCTTCGACAAATATGGCGACATCACCGGCCCGTTCCGGCTGTGGAAGATCGTCGACGGCAAGGTGACGACCGACGGGGAAATGACCACCGACGACGTCAACGCCCTGCAGGCGAAACTTCAGTAAGAACTTGTCGCCCGGCATCGATCACAGCGCGATCGATGCGGGGCGATCGGCCCATCCGCATACAGGGGTCACGCGGACGATGTCGTTTGCACGAACAAGCGTTTGACCGGCAGGCGATCCAGAATAGGATTGGCTGATGTCGCCTGAAATCCAACGACTTCTATCCGCTCTCGACAACCGGCTGGGTGCGGGCGGCGTGCTCGCCGGCGCGGATGTGGACCAGCGCTATCGCGACGATCCCGACAGTAAGCTCGGCGCGCTTCCCGAAGCGGTGCTGCGCCCGCGCGACACCGAGGGCGTCGCGGCGGTACTCGCCGCATGTAACGATCTCGGCCAGCCGGTTGTGGTGCAGGGCGGACGCACCAGCCTGGCAGGCGCCGCGCGTGTGCAGCCGGGTGAGGTGGTGCTGTCGCTGGAGCGCATGACCGGCCTCGCAGTTCTGGATCGACAGGCTGTCAGCATCGTTGCCGAAGCGGGCGCGACGCTGCAGGCGGTGCAGGAGGCAGCCGACGGTGCGGGGCTGATGTTCGGCGTCGATATCGGCGCACGCGGTTCGGCCACTATCGGCGGCAATGTCGCCACCAATGCCGGCGGCATCCGCGTGCTGCGCTATGGCATGTACCGGGCGCAGGTTCTGGGGCTGGAAGCCGTCCTTGCTGATGGCAGCGTGCTGACTTCGCTCAAGGGCCTGCCCAAGGACAATTCCGGCTACGACCTCAGCCAGCTCTTCATCGGCACGGAAGGAACTCTCGGTGTTGTCACCCGCGCCGCGCTCAGGCTGCATCCGAAGCCCGCGTCCGAGGTGAACGCCTTCTGCGCGCTCTCCTCGCTCGATGCGGCGATCGCGCTGCTTGGGCTGCTGCGGCAAAAGCTCGGCCCACTGCTGTCCGCCTATGAGGTCAACTTCGCACCGCTCTATGACGTCATGGTCGCCAGCATGGCCATGCGCGCGCCGCTGCCCGCGGGCTCGCCTGTTTATGTGCTGGCCGAGATACAGGGCAGCGAGCCCGAGCGCGACGGCGAGCGCTTCGCCGAAGTGCTGATGCAAGCGGTCGAGGACGGCGTCATCGACGATGTCGTCGTCTCGCAGTCGTCGCGCGAATTCCGAGCCCTTTGGGACGTGCGCGAAGACGCCAATCGCATCCTGTTTTCGATCAAGGGTCTGATCGGCGTCGACGTCAGCATTCCGCTCGCGCGCATGGGAGCGTTCCTGCAAGCGGCGGACGCCGCCATCCATGCCGTCGACCCCGGCGCCGACATCTATGTCTTCGGCCATCTCGGCGACGGCAATCTGCACTGCCAGGTTCGCACGGTCGATCCGGCGGCGGCATACGACATAGTCTATCGCGGCGTGGCGGCGGCCGGCGGCGGCGTTTCGGCCGAACATGGTATCGGCCTCGACAAGAAGAAGTGGCTGCATCTGGTCCGCAGTGACGCCGAAATCGCCACGATGCGGCGGCTGAAGGCCGCATTCGACCCCAGAAACATCCTCAATCCGGGACGGGTCTTCGACCTCAACCCAACCGCCTTCTCCCGATGACGATTGCCCTGTAATTCAAGTCCGTTCCGTCGCGACTTGCCTGGGGATGAGAAAGCGAGCGGCAAGCACGCAGAGCAGCACGGTGAACATCAGGATCAGCGCCACCAGCGCATTGATGTCGGGTGAGAAGCCAAGCCGCATCATCGCCCACAGCCTGACCGGCAATGTGCTCTGGGTGCCGGTGACCAGGATGGTGATCATCGTCTCGTCGAACGACAGCGCGAAGGCCAGGATCGCGCCGCCGACCATCGCGCTCGACAGGTTCGGCAGGATGATGCGCCAGAACGTCTGCCAGCCCGTGGCGCCGAGATCGTAGGAGGCTTCGACCAGCGTGCGGCTCATCGACTGCAGCCGCATCAGCACTGTGCGGTAGACGATCGCCAGCACGAAAACCGTATGCCCGATGACGATCGTCAGCAGCGAGCGTTCGAGGCCGATTTCGCGGAAGAAGATCAGCAGCGCCAGACCGCTGATGATGGGCGGCATCAGGAACGGCAGGAAGATTATGAACTGCAGGATCGACCGCCCGGAGCGGCGGCCGTGATAGTAGAGCGCCAGCAGCGTTCCGATGACCACCGAGAGGATGACGGTGCACACACCGACGATCAGCGTGGTACGCAAGGCGACCAATATGTCGTGATTTTCGGCCAGCGCGACATAGGTCGCGAAGGTCGGCGACGACCAGTCGACATTGCCACGCGCAATGGTGAAAAACGACGACACGATCGGCACGAACAGCGGGCTGTAGAGCAGCACGGCAACCAGCGTCGTGATCGCGGCCAGAAGGACGGTGGACAACCGGGGCAGGGTGGTCATACCGAAGTCCCTCGATTTCGCCCGAAGCGTTCGCCAACGAGGATTGCCGCGATCACCACGACCGCCAGCGCCACCGATAGTGCGGCGCCGAACGGCCAGTTATAGGCCGTGCCGAACTGGCTGTAGAGAATGCGGCCGAAGGTGAAGCCGCTGATCCCGCCGACCATTTGCGGCGTCAGGAAATCGCCGATCGCCAGCACGAAGACGAAACTCGCCGCCGAGGCCACGCCGGGCAGGCTGAGCGGCAAGGTGATGCGCAGGAATGTCTGCCAGCCGCTCGCCCCGAGATCGTCGGAGGCACGCAGCAGCACCTGCGGTATCCGCTCCAGCGACAGGAAGATCGGCAGGATAGCAAAGGGGATCAAGAGCAGGGTCAGCGTCAGCAGGATGGCGTTCATGTTGAACACGAAAAGCGTCGACGGCTGCTGCAGGATGCCGACCGCCACCAGCGCCTTGTTGAGAAAGCCGTTGAGGCCGAGGATGCTGCGGATCGCATAGATCTTGATGACGTAGCTCATCAGCAACGGCACCAGCAGCAGCATCAGCAAGGCATAGCGCCAGCGCCCTTGCAGCGTCGTCAGGAAATAGGCGGCGGGATAGGCAAGCAGAATGCAGATGATGGCCACCGAGACGCACAGCACGATGGTGTTCCAGAACACCGGCAGAAAGACCGGATCGGTGAAGAACCTGACATAGTTGCCCAGCGATACCCCGTATACGATCGTGCCCTGATCGACGCTGAAGAAACTGTAGCCGAGGAAGATTACCAGCGGCACCAGGACGAAGACCACCGGCAAGGCAAACGCGAGCACCATCACCAGCAGCGACAGCCGTCTTTCCGCAGGCAGTGTCGAGCCGGCTTCGCTCATGCCAGCACCAGATGGCCTTCATGCGGCGCAAACGAAAGCGACACCGTCTCGCCGGATTTGAGCGCGCTGCCGCCGACCCGGCTCGGCACACGTAGCCGCAAACGTTGCGTGGCATTGTCGGCGCCGGCCGTGATGGTGGCGACGGTCGACGAGCCGGCGAAGGCCATGTCGGAGATCGTGCCGGAAAAGCGGTTATCGGTGTCCCTTGCATCCGCAAGATGCAAGGCTTCGGGACGGAAGACAGCGTAGGCGCTGGCGCCATCCGTTGCGGCTTTCAAATGCGGCTGGTCACCGATCGAACAAACCAGGCGCCCAAGCGCCGTCTCGATCGATCGCAGCTCGCCCTGCACCGGTTCGAGTTTCCCGGCCACCAGATTGTTCTCGCCGAAGAAGCGCGCGACGAACTCGCAATTCGGCTTGTAGTAAAGGTCGTGCGGCGTGCCGAGCTGACGGATATGGCCGGCCTCCATGACACAGATCCGATCGGCCATGCCGATGGCTTCTTCCTGGTCGTGGGTGACGAACAGGAAGGTGGTCTTGATTTCGCGCTGGATGGATTTCAGGAAGACCTGCATCTGCCGGCGCAGTTCGAGGTCGAGTGCCGCCAGCGGCTCGTCGAGCAGGATCAGGCGCGGCTGGCAGATCAGCGCACGGGCGAGTGCGACGCGCTGGCGTTGTCCGCCGGAGAGCTGCGCGGGAAAGCGGTCGGCGAAACGCCCGAGCTGAACCAGGTCGAGCGCCTCCGCGACACGGCGCGCGATTTCCTTGCGCTGGATATGGCGGACCGAAAGCCCGTAGCCGACATTGCCGGAAACGGTCAGATGCGGAAACAGCGCATAGTCCTGAAACACGGTGTTGAACGGCCGCCGGTTGATCGGCATGCGGCTGATGTCTTGCCCATCCAGGTGGATCTCGCCCGATGTCAGCGGCTCCAACCCACCGATCAGCCGCAGGACCGTGGTCTTGCCGGAGCCCGAAGGCCCAAGCACGGTGAGGAACTCACCATCCCGGATTGACAGGTCGATGTCGTGCAGCACGGGGACCGTGCCGTAGGATTTCGAGACGGACCGCAGCGTCAAGAGGTCGGCGTTCTGGTTCATGAAATACTCTCGCATACGCTTCGGCGGTCCGGAACCTCCGGACCGCCGGGTCCTTCGAAGGCAGGATACGGCAATATCAGGGCGTCGCCTTGACCTCGTTCCACAGGTCCGAACGCTTGAGCGGGTCCTCGACATTGTTGAGCCAGACCAGCTTGTCGTTGCCGCCGGCGCTGCCGGTTTCCGTCACCGTGTTGCCGAAGCCGGTGCGCTCGGAAAGCTCGCCGCTGACCTTCTTGCTCAGCATGAAATCAATCCATTTCTCGGCCGCCGCATTGTCGCGGACGCCCTTGGAAATGACCCAGTTGTCGAGCCAGGCGAGCGCGCCCTCGCTTGGATTGACGTAGGCGACATGGGCGCCGATCTTCTGCAGCGCCTTGACCTGCTGCTGGCCGTAATTGGCCCAGATCAGGGCGACGTCATTGTTCTGGTAGATCTGCTGCGCCTCGTCGGCGGTGGTGTAGAAGCTCAGCACGTTGCGCTTGAGTTCGACCAGCTTGGCCTTGACCGCCGCCATCTGCTCTTCGTCGAGGTTGAATGGATCCTTGTAGCCGAGCGTTAGTGCGGTGAACGAGAAATTGTGCTCGCCATTGTCGTACGCCAGCACCTTGCCCTTGTAGGCCGGGTCCCACAGAACCGACATCGAGGTCGGCGCCGGCTTGACCTTGTCCGTGTCGTAGATCAGGCCGATGGAGTCGAAGCAGAACGGAATGCCGTAGACCTTCCCGTCCTTGGTGACGCCGCTCACCGCGGTCAGATCGCGGAAGCGCGGCAGCACCTCTTTCTGGTTGGCGAGCTTGGTGACGTCGATCGGTGACACCAGATCGGCCTTGATGTAGCGCTGCAGCTGGGCGGTGTTGACGGCGAAAACGTCGAAGTCCTGGCCTTCGCTGCCCTTGATCTTGGCCCAGATCTCGTCGTCGCTGCCGATGAAAACGACATCGGCGCCGATGCCGGTCGCAGCGGTGAAGTCCTTGACCCAGTCGGCATCGGCGTAGCCGTCCCAGGCCAGAACCCGCAGGTTCGCGGCGAGCGCCGCCGATGTCATCAGGCCGATGCCGAGCCCGATCGTCGCCATTCTCAGAAACAGTTTTTTCAGTCCCATTTTCAATCTCCCATTGTCATTCTATGGACCGCAGTTTCCGGACTTTCGCCGTCACAGCTGGGTGACGGCGACCAGTCCCTCGTCCGGCACCGACACCATCCGGTTGCGCAGTGGCTTGCCGAATGTCTGTGCCTGGATTTCATATTCGTCGCCGGAAGCCGTCTTGACGCCGGAGGCGTAGCTCATCACCGCCGCGCCGAAGAAATAGGCATGCAGGTCGCCCGCCCTGCGGTGCATCGGGTAGCGGAAATGGTAGTGTTCGAGATTGGCGATCGAGTGCGACATGTGCGCCTCGCCCGACAGGAACTCCCGCTCCCAGATGACGGTGCCGTCGCGCAGGATGCGGGAATGACCGCGCACTTCGTCGGGCAGGTCGCCGATCAGCAGCTCCGGGCCGATCGAGCAGGAGCGCAGCTTGGAATGGGCGAGATAGAGGTAGTTCTCGGCTTCCGTCACATGGTCGGAATATTCGTTGCCGAGCGCGTAACCGATGCGGTAAGGGCGGCCATCCGGCCCATTGAAATAGAGGCCGACGATCTCAGCCTCTTCGGCGCCGGCGCGCGCGAAGGCCGGCATCGGCAGCGGCGCACCGGGCGGCACGACACAGGTGCCGACGCCCTTGAAGAACCATTCGGGCTGGATTCCGATCTGCCCGGCGACGGGTTTGCCGCCTTTCAGGCCCATGCGGAAGATCTTCAGTGAATCCGATTCCTCGGCATCCTCGCCATGGGTCAGCACATGCATCTTGTCGCGTGCAGCGGCACTTCCGGTATGGGTCAGGCCCGTGCCGGTGACCAGGAGGCGTGCCGGTTCCGGATGGTCGACCGGGGCCAGCACGCGGCCGTCGCGCAACAGCTGGTCGTAGTCGATTGTCGTTGTGCCGGTCCGCTTCTCGACCAGCGCTGCGATCGACGTGACCTGGGCGATTGCCGCTTCGGCCAGTTCCAGCACGCTGCTGGTTTTGTCGAGCGGATGCAGGTGATTGCCGTCATCCGAGACACGGCCAACCCGTCTGCTGCCGTCGGCCATTCTGAACTGTACAAGACGCATGAACTAACCTTCTTCCTTTGAAGCCGTACGGGTCACACCCAGCCCGCATCGACTATGAACTGCTGGCTTGTGCACATGCGGCTGTCGTCGGCGGCGAGGAACAGCGCCATGCGCGCGATATCGGAGGGTTGCAGCCGGTCGGGCAGGCATTGCCTTTCAGCGATCTGCCGTTCGCCGGCCGGGTCCAGCCACAGCCGCATCTGGCGCTCTGTCATCACCCAGCCCGGCACCATGCAGTTGACGCGGATGCGCTCGTGGCCGAGTTCGCGGGCCAGCGCCCGGGTCATGCCGTAAACAGCGGCTTTGGCGGTGACATAGGCTGGGCAATCGGGATCGCCAACCATCCAGGTGATGGAGCCGAAATTGATGATCGAGCCGCTGCCCAGCGTGTTCATCTGTGGGCGCACCGCCTGCGCGGCGAAGAACTGGTGGCGCAGATTGACCGCCATGCGGTCGTCCCAATAGGCTGGTGTCACGTCCTTGGTCCGGTGACGGTCGTCATTGCCGGCATTGTTGCACAGTGCCTGGATGGGGCCGTTGTGCTGCATCGCCTGCACAGTGGCTGCCTGCAACTCTTCGACGTTGCGCAAGTCGCAGGGAATGAACAGCGGTGCGGGATGTCCCTCGGCCGCGATCGCGTCGACCAGGCGTTGGGACGGTTCCTCGGCCAGATCGACAAAGGCGACACGGCTGCCTTGCGCGCAAAAATGGCGCACCAGGCTTTCGCCGATGCCGCTGCCGCCGCCGGTTATGAAGACACTTCGGCCCTTGAGGCTTGGGTAGATGGCGTAGCTGCCGATTTCATCCGTCATGGCGCGCCTCTCTAGTGCGAATGCCGAGGAATGCCGGCATCGCGCCTGCCGACGAGAAAGTCGAAATCGCAGCCCTTGTCGGCCTGCAGCACCCGCTCGACATAGAGGCTCTGGTAGCCGCCTTCCGGCGGCGCCGGCGGCTGCCAGTCACGCCGACGGATTGCGAGTTCCTCATCCGATACCAAGAGTTCCAGCCGGCGGCCGGCGACATCGAGCTCGATGAGGTCACCGTTGCGCACCAGCGCCAGCGCGCCGCCGGCTGCTGCTTCCGGCGCTACATGCAGCACCACGGTGCCGTAGGCCGTGCCGCTCATGCGCGCGTCTGAAATGCGCACCATGTCGGAGACGCCCTGCTTGAGCAGTTTGGCCGGCAGCGGCATGTTGCCGACCTCGGCCATTCCGGGATATCCGCGCGGCCCGCAGTTCTTCAACACCATCACCGAGGAGGCGTCGATATCCAGCTCCGGATCGTCGATGCGGGCGTAGTAATGTTCGATGTTCTCGAATACCACCGCCTTGCCGCGATGCTGCATCAGCTCCGGCGTCGCCGCGGACGGTTTGATTACCGCCCCGTCAGGCGCCAGATTGCCGCGCAGGATGGAGATGCCACCCTCCTTGGTCAGCGGCTGACTCAGCGGCCGGATCACCTCGCTGTTGTAGTTGGGCGCGCCGTCGATCAATTCACCGATGGTCTTGGCGCTGACGGTCATGGCGTCGCGATGAAGAAGCCCCACTTCATCAAGCGACGCCATGACCGCAGCTAGCCCCCCGGCATAGTAGAAATCTTCCATCAGGAATCGGCCCGACGGCATCAGATCGACAATGGTTGGAACGTCACGGCCAAGTCGGTCCCAATCCTCGAGACTGAGGTCGACACCGATCCGGTTGGCGATGGCGATCAGATGCAGCACCGCGTTGGTCGAGCCGCCGATCGCCCCGTTGACGCGAATGGCATTCTCGAAGGCTTGCCTGGTGAGGATCTGCGCGATCGTCACGTCCCTGCGAACCAGATCGACGATCTGGCGGCCAGCCATCTGGGCGAGCACGCCACGGCGCGAGTCCACCGCCGGGATCGCGGCATTGTCCGGCATGCCGATGCCGAGCGCTTCGACCATGCTGGCCATGGTCGAAGCCGTGCCCATCGTCATGCAACTGCCCGCCGACCGGCTTTGTCCCTGCTCCGCGGCGAGGAAGTCGGCAACCGGCATGCGGCCGGCCTTCACTTCCTCGGCGAATTTCCAGACATGGGTGCCCGAGCCGATATCCTGTCCACGGAACTTGCCGTTGAGCATCGGCCCGCCGGAAACCGCGATGGTCGGCAGATTGCACGATGCGGCACCCATCAGCAGTGCCGGCGTGGTCTTGTCGCAGCCGACCAGCAGGATGACGCCGTCGATCGGATTGCCGCGGATGGACTCTTCGACATCCATGCTGACCAGATTGCGAAACAGCATGGCGGTGGGGCGCATGTTGCTCTCGCCCAGCGACATCACCGGGAATTCGAGCGGCAGGCCGCCGGCTTCATAGACGCCGCGTTTGACGTGGTCGGCCAGCGCCCGCAGATGGGCGTTGCACGGGGTCAGTTCCGACCAAGTGTTGCAGATGCCGATCACCGGGCGGCCGTCGAAAGCGTCGGCGGGGATGCCCTGGTTCTTCATCCAGCTGCGGTGCATGAAGGCGTTCTTGCCTTCGCCGCCGAACCAGGCCTCAGACCGCAGCTTGCGTTTGGTGTCGGTCACGATGTCTGTTCCCGATCCTGGCGGCGCTTGTTGCGGTTCTCGACGCTGCGGCGCACGTCTTCCTCGGCATTGTCGATGAGCACCAGCAGCGCCTTTTGCGCGCCTGCCGCGTCGCCGGATGCAATCTTTTCGGCCACTTCGCGGTGCAGCGGCAAAGAGTGGCGCTGCCCTTCCGGATTGTCGTTGGAGAGGCGAAAGCTCATCACCAGTGCGGTTTCGACCAGTGCCGCCAGCGAGCCGATCAGCTCATTGCCGGTCATGCGCAGGATTGTCTGGTGGAACAAAAGGTCAGGCTTGGCGAAGCGATCGCCGTCGTCGACAACCGCTTCCATTTCGGCCAGCGCGGCATTGATCTCGGCAATCTGCGCCGGTGTGGCGCGCCTGGCGGCGAGCGCGGCCGACATCGGCTCGATGGCCCGGCGCAATTCGAACAGCGCCCGGACATCGTCGGCGCTGACACCGCTGGCGTAGCGCCACGACAGAACATCCGGATCGAGGAAATTCCAGTCGGAGCGGGGGCGCACCCTTGTGCCGGTCTTCGGCCGCGATTCGACCAGCCCCTTGCCGGCCAGCACCTTGATCGCCTCGCGCAGCACGGTGCGGCTGACCCCCAGCATCTCGCTGGAATCGTCGGCATTGGGCAGTGCCTCGCCGGGCAGGAAGTCGCCCTGCACGATGCGCAGCCCGATCTGCTCGACGACCGTCGCATGCAGCGCCGTCGAGCCGCTGGAAACCGCCACCGCAACCCTTGACGTGCGCGCCGTGCTGAAAGACTTCTTATTCTTCATACTATTCATATGATATGTCTTATAGGCGTGGCAATTGGAGTCAAGGGATGGGGAGTGCCGATGACAAAGAATTCCGCTGCCGTTGCCGAGCAGCATCAAGAGCTGGTCTCGATCAGCGATGGCATTGCGACTGTAGAGATTGCCCCGGCTGCAGGCGGCGCGCTGGCGTCGTATCGCTGGCGGCAAAACGGCTCCGTGGTGGATTGGCTGCGCCCCACAGATCAGGCGGCAATCAACAGCCGCGACGCCGGCGCTATGGCCTGCTTCCCGCTGGTCCCCTACTCCAATCGCATAAGGGACGGCCGCTTCGCATTCTCCGGCCGCACCGTCGAACTGCCGACCAGTTCCGATGATCCGCATCATGAGCATGGCCACGGCTGGTGTCGGCCATGGACGGTCGTGCGGCACGAAGCAGGCATTGCCGTCTTGCGCTATCGCCACCTCGCCGATTCCTGGCCGTGGAGCTATGAAGCCGAGCAAGCGATCTCGTTGATCGACGGCAGGCTGGTTGTTGCCATCTCGCTGCGCAACCTCTCGGACAGCCCGATGCCGGCCGGTTTCGGCCTCCATCCCTATTTTCCGTCGACGCCGTGGACGCATGTTCAGGCGCGGGTGTCCGGCATGTGGGAAACCGATGCGGAAATCCTGCCCACACGGCACGTCCTGCCGCCAGCCGGTGCCAATCCGACCACGGGCTTCGACGTGTCAGAGACGGACTTCGATACGGTCTTCACCGGATGGGCTCGTCGTGTGCGGATCGCCTGGCCGGAGCATGGGCGTCAGCTGGACATCGAGGCCGAGGCGCCACTCGATTTCCTCGTCCTCTACACGCCACCGGGCGAGCCGTTCTTTTGTGCCGAGCCGGTCAGCAACATCACCGATGCATTCAACCGCAGGGGTGACGCAGGCATCGACACCGGCTGCATCGTGCTGGCACCCGGCCAGATGCGATCCGCAAGCGTTCGCTTCACGCCTTCGCAGGCGATCTGATCGCCTATGTCGAACGGCCCAATGCGAGGCCGGATCAGAACGGGTAGTGCTGGCCCGGATCTTCGATCGTCACCCAGCGCAAATCGGTGAACTCGGCGATCGAGGCCTTGCCGCCGAAGCGGCCATAGCCCGAGCCCTTGACGCCGCCGAACGGCATCTGCGCCTCGTCGCCGACGGTCGGCCCGTTGATGTGGCAGATGCCGGCTTCGATGCGCGCGGCAACCGCCATGGCGCGTTTGAGGTCGCGGCTGAACACCGCCGAGGAGAGACCGTATTCGGTGTCGTTGGCGACGCGCACCGCCTCGTCCTCACCCTTCACCCGGATCACCGGCTTGACCGGTCCGAAGGATTCTTCGGCGTAGACGCGCATCGCCGGCGTGACGTGGTCGAGCAAAGTCGCTTCGACCACGGTGCCGGTGCGCTTGCCCCCCGCCATCAGCCTGGCGCCCTTGGCGACAGCATCGGCGACCAGCTCCTCCATCTTGTCGGCGGCCTGGCTGCTGATCAGCGAGCCCAGCACGACATGGCCGCGCGGATCGCCCGCCGGCAGTTGTGAGGCGCGGGCAGCCAGCTTGGAAACGAATTCATCGGCGACTTTCTCATCGACGATCAGACGCTCGGTTGACATACAGATCTGGCCCTGATGCATAAAGGCGCCGAAGGTGGCCGCGCTGACCGCCGCGTCGATGTCGGCATCGTCCAGCACCAGCAGTGGTGCCTTGCCGCCGAGTTCGAGCAGCGCCGGCTTCAGATGCCGGCCGGCGAGTTCGGCGATGATCCTGCCGACCTTGGTCGAGCCGGTGAAGTTGACGCGCTTGACTGCAGGGTGTCCGACCAATGCTTCGACAATGGCTGCCGCGTCCTTTGGATCGTTTGTGACGACATTGATGACGCCTTTGGGCAACCCAGCCTCGACCAGCACTTGGCCGATCAGCCGGTGCGTGCCGGGGCACATTTCCGAGGCTTTCAGCACCACGGTGTTGCCGCAGGCGATCGGCATCGCGATGGCGCGGGTGCCGAGAATGACCGGTGCGTTCCACGGCGCGATGCCGAGGCACACGCCGGCGGGCTGGCGGATCGCCATGGCCAGCGTGCCCGGCTTGTCGGACGGAATGATCTCGCCCGAGATCTGCGTCGTCATCGCCGCCGCCTCACGCAGCATGTTGGCCGCCAACATGACGTTGAATCCAGCCCAGGGACCGGTCGCTCCCGTCTCTTCCATCATCAGCCGGGTGAACTCGCCGACCTTGGAGGCCATGACGTCAGCAGCCTTCGACAGCAAGGCGCGGCGCTCGCCGGGCCCGGCCTTCGACCACGCCGGAAAGGCGGCGGCGGCGGCTTCGACCGCGGCATTGGCATCGGCAATGCTCGCTGCCGCGGCACGCGTCGCCAGTTTGCCGGTGAACGGGTCCATGCGCTCGTAGGACGCAGCACCCGAGGCTGCCCGTTCGCCACCGTCGATCAGAAGTCCGATATCCATTGTAGTCTCCACTGCTCCGATTGGAGCTGTTGATTGAGGTTTAGAAGCCGAGCACTTCGGCATTGATCGATGCTTCGAGGCCGCCATCGACCGGCACATTGACGCCGTTGACCCAGCGCGCTCCGTCCGAGCACAGGAACAGCACCACTGGGGCGATATCGCCCGATGTGCCGGCGCGCCCGACCCTTGCAATGTCGCTGTCGACACGGGCGTCACCGAGCACGCTGCGGAACTGCTTCAGGATCGGCGTTTCGACAGGCCCCGGGCTCACCGCATTGATGCGGATGCCACGGTGTTTGAACAGATCCTGATGCGCGGCGCGGAAAGTCCACAGCAAGAGCAGTTCCTTGGAAACCGGATAGCCTTCCTCGTTCTTGACAGCATGGTCTTCGACCACCTTGGCGACATCCGGAAAACCCTCGATGCCTACCATGGACGCGGCGCGGTTGAGATTGGCGCGCCAGCCGTAGCCGGCGATCGAGGCGACGTTGACGATGGCGCCGCCCTCGCGAAGCCTTGGCGCGATGCCTTCCGACAGAGCCCGCAGCCCGAAAAAGTTGACGGCCAGCGTCGATGCCGCACCGGTGTTGCCGGAGAGGCCGGCGACATTGCAGAGCGCATCGATGCGCTGCGGCAGGCGGGCGATCAGCTCGTCGACGCCGGCTTTCGACGAAATGTCGGCCTTGACGAAGCTGCCGACCGGAGCGGTCGGCTCACGCACATCGACGCCGATCACGTCGGCGCCAAGCTGGCCGGCAAGTTCCGCCGTGCGCGCGCCGATGCCGGAGGCAACACCGGTGATGAGGATCGTCTTGCCGAAAAGCATGGTCATGCCTTCTCCCGATATGTTGCGGCTTGCTGTGGCGAAGGCGCGGTACCGCCGTCGGCGATGTTCGCCGGAAGCCTTACGCGATAGCCGACCGGCAGCAGGCGAAGCCCAAAACGCTCCTCGATCGTCCCCCAAAGGCCGCGTGGCAGGAAAAGCGAGAACAGCACGGCGGTGGCGCCGAGCCCGACCAGATACCAGACGCCGGTGCCGCCGAGCCACGTCTCGATGAGGAAGAACACTAGTGCGCCTAGGATGGCGCCCTCGAAAGTGCCGATGCCGCCGACCAGCACCATGAAGATCATGTAAGCGGTCCACTGCACGTTGAAGTAGGTCTTGGGCTGGAAGGTGATCGAGGTCGCCAGCCACAGCGCGCCGGCAATGCCGATGCCGAAGGCGGCAAGTACGAACAGCAGTCGCTTGGTGCCGGTGACACGCACGCCGACCGAGGCGGCCGCATCCTCATTGTCGCGGATCGCGCGGATGGCGGCGCCGGTGCTGCCACGCAGCAGGCCAAACAGGATGGCGAGCAAAGCGGTCATCGAGGCCAGCGCCAGCCAGTAGATGGTCGATCGCCTGGTGCCGGCGTCGTAGACGTTGAGCGAGATCAGCGATGTGCCGGTTTCGCCTTGCACCAGCCGATCGAGATTGACCAGAAGATGCGTCAGCGCTGCGATCACCCACATGCCGATGGCGAACTCGCCGTTCCTCAGCCGCAGCATGAACAGCGAGAGCGGCCAGGAGACCGCGCCGACGACAATTCCAGAGGCGAAGAGCGCGAGGAACGGGTTGAGGCCGGCATCGGCCAGCCGGATGGCGAAATAGGCGCCGAGCCCGAAGAACACCTGCTGGCCGACCGAGACCAGGCCGCCGAAGCCGGCCAGCGCGTTCCACATCGCCGCCAGTATCACATAGATGAACAAAGCCGTCATGCGGTCGACCGCGCCGGCCGACAGGAAGTGCGGCGCGATCGCCAGCAACGCGATGATGATGGCCACCGCAATCGCGGCGATGCGCGACGTCGCCGTGCCGCGCTCGATGACGGGGGATGTCGAAACGGTGCTCATGTTGGCTTCCTCGTGCGCAAGCGCAGCAGGCCGCGCAGGCCGAGGCCCGAAGTGGAGAGCCGAATGAACAACACGATCAGGAACGCGACATGGCCGCCGATCAGAAAACCTTGCGGATGCACTTGCGCGCCCAGTGTCTGCGCGAGCGCCAGCACGATGCCGCCGATCAGCGTGCCCCACAACGAACCGGCGCCGCCGATCACCGCCGCTTCGAAGGCGAACAGCAGTTGCGGCGTGCCGGCATAGGGATCAAAGGTGGCGCGCATGCCGAGGAACGCGCCGGCAAGGCCGACCGTGACCATGGCGATGGACGAGGCGATCGCATTGGCCCGGCGTGCATCGACACCGACCAGGCCGGCAGTGTCGGGGTCCTCCGAAGTAGCGCGAATCGAGCGGCCAAGCCTTGTGCGGGTGAGAAACAATTGCAGCCCGCCCAGCAGGATCACTGCACTGGCGAACATGATCACGGCGAGCTTGCCGACATAGATGCTGCCTGGCCATTCCCAGGAATCGTAGGACAGGCTGCCGATATAGGGCGCCAGCGAGCGGGT
Organism: Mesorhizobium sp. M0621; assembly: GCF_040320745.1. Taxonomy (NCBI): domain Bacteria; kingdom Pseudomonadati; phylum Pseudomonadota; class Alphaproteobacteria; order Hyphomicrobiales; family Phyllobacteriaceae; genus Mesorhizobium; species Mesorhizobium sp. M0621. The sequence continues at coordinate 133,807 of NZ_JAMYQF010000007.1, forward strand.
GTCGGCGCCGAATTGCTCGAACAGCAGATTGTCGATGACTATGGCGAGGCCAAACGTCGTCAGGATGGGCAGCAGCGCACCGCCGCGCGCACTGCGTTCGAGCAGGAAGCGCTGCAACGCCCAGCCGATCGCCGCCATCAGCGGCAGCACGATGAGCAGGCCCAGAAATGGCGAGACATGGTACCGCGAGGCGAGCCACCACAGCGCAAAGGCGGCGAACACGGCAAGGCTGCCATGGGCGAGGTTGATGATGCGCATCACCGAAAACATGAACGACAGTCCGCAGGCAATCAGCGCATAATAGCCGCCCAGAAGAATGCCCTGGATGATCTGGTTGCTCATACCGGAACGCTCCCGAGGCTTTTCCGGTGCAGGCCGAAATAGGCTTTCGTCACCTCTTCGCGCGAAACCGCCTTGCTCGCCCCTTCGAGCGCGACACGCCCTTCGAGCATGCAGATGACCCGGTTGGATACCGCGAGCGCGCGGTTGAGGTCTTGTTCGACGAGGATGATCGTGGTGCCTGAGGCAATCAGACCTTGAAGTGCTGCATAGACGCGGTCGACGATCAGCGGCGACAGGCCAAGCGAGACCTCGTCGAGCAATAGCACGTCCGGATTGCTCATCAGCGCGCGGCCGATCGCCGTCGCCTGCTGTTCGCCGCCAGAGAGGTGGCCCGTCTTGGCATGGCGGCGTGGCTTCAGATTGGGGAACATCTCCAGCACCTTGTCGACGCTCCAGTCGCCCGGCCGGACGGCGGTCCTGCCCAGCAGAAGGTTTTCCTCGACCGTCATCTGCACGAACAGTTTTCGCCCCTCCGGCACCAGCGCGATGCCCATGCCGACACGTCTGTGCGACGGCACATCGGTGAGATCGGCGCCGCTGAGCAGCACGCGGCCGGCCGCCGGCTGATGCGCTCCGGCGATTGCCCTCAGCAGTGTCGTCTTGCCGGCGCCGTTGGCGCCGACCAGTGCCAGCGTTTCGCCGTGTTCGATCGTGAAGCTGACGCCGCGCACCGCTTGCAGCAGGCCGTGCCGGACAACCAGGTTCTCGACCGAAAGCAGGCTCATTTCGGGCCTCCGCCGAGATAGGCGCGCACGACCTCGGGGTCGGCCATCACCGTTTGCGGATCGCCATCGGCAATGATCCTGCCGGCGTCCATGCAGATCAGCCGCTCTGCCACCTGCAGGAGAATGTGGACGATGTGTTCTATCCAGACGATGCCGATCTTGCGCCGGCGCAATTCCTTGATCGTGTCGACCAACTCGCCTGCCTCGCCGTCGGTCAGTCCGCCGCCGATCTCGTCCAGCAGCAGCAGCGTCGGTCTGGCCGCCAGCGCGCGCGCCAGTTCCAGCCGCTTGCGGTCGAGCAGGCCGAGCGTTTCGGCGCGCCGGTTGGCGACACCGAGCATGCCGCACAGTTTCAGCGAGCCGAGCGCTTCCTCATAGGCCTCGTCGCGGCCAAGGCCGGCGCCATGCGAGGCGGCGACGAAGACATTCTCGAAGGTGGTCATGCCGCTGAACGGCTTGGGCACCTGGTGCGTGCGCACCAGACCGAGCCGGCAGCGCTGCGTCGCCGTCAGCGGCGTCACGTCGCTGTCCTTGAAGCTGACCGTGCCTGAGCTTGGTGGAAAAGCCCCGGCCAGCACGCTGAGCAGCGTGGTCTTGCCGGCGCCGTTCGGGCCGACAATGCCGACCGCCTCGTCGGCTTCCATGGTGAAGTTGACCGAATCCAGCACCACAAGCGCGCCGAAGCGTTTGTGGATACCGGCGGCAGCGAGGATCGCCTGTTGTTGCGGATGGGTCACCAGGTGATCCTCGTCAGCGGTCCATCAGCCGTTGTAAGGCAGAAGCTTGGCTTCGACGGGCACGTTCGGGTCCGTGGCGTTTTCGGTCACGACATAATCGAGCGGGAACTTGGCTCCTTCCTTGGCGGCGACCCATTGCGTGCCGATGATCGGGCCGGGCGAGACATTGGCCACGGGGCCGCTGGTGAAGTCGACCTTGCCGACCATTGTCTCTGTCTTGAGCGTGCTCAACGCCTTGGCCACCGCCGCCTTGTCCTTGGCGTCGGTGCTTGCCTTCAGCGCTTCGAAGCCGGCGTCGAGCAGCGACATCGAGGCGCCGAGCTGCTGCGTCCACTGCTTGCCGCTCGCCGCCTCGTAGCCGTCAGCCAGCTCGATGCCCGAAACGCCGGTCAGCGGCGACTTGTAGGGGAAGGCCTTGTGCCAATAAGCGGCGCTCGAAATCTTCATGCCGAGATCGCCGAGTGCCTCGATGTCGGACGGGAACAGTCCGGTCTTGGCGACCTGGCAGATCTTGATCTGCTTGATCAGGCCTTGCTGTGCCGCCTGGCGCCAGAAGGCGGCGAAATCCGGCGGGATCGGGAATGAGTTGAAGATTTCGACGCCTTCCTGCTTGAACAGGGCGATCTGCGAGGAATAGTCGGTGGTGCCGGTCTCATAGGCGCCGGGATCGACAATGGTGAAACCTTGCTTGGCCAGCAGCGGTGCCAAATGGGCGCGGATGGCATTGCCGTCGGCATCGTTCGGATACATGACGGCGACCTTCTTGTTGGTCTCGATCAGGTTCCATTGCGAGATATAGGCCTTGAAGAACTCGCCGACGCCGAAGCCGAAATGATAGGTCCATTTGAACGGCGAGGGCGCATCGGGCTTGGCGCCACGGCCGAAATACCAGGCTTCCCACGGCATGACCGTCGACAGGCACGGCACGCCGGCGGCCTCGCAGGCATCGGCGACCGGATTGATCACCTCTGGCGTCGACACCGCCAGCATCAGGTCGATGGCCTGGTTGTTGATCAGGTCCTTGGCCAGCTGGCCCGCGCGGGAGGGATCCGATTGTGTATCCTGCTCGAGGATCACGACGCTGTATTTCTTGCCGCCGATATCGAGGCCGCCGGCCAAAGCCTTGCGGGCCAGGTCGAGCACGTAGCCGTCGGTCTGGCCGAAGCCGGCGAGCGGCCCGGTGCGCGGGCTGACGAAGCCGACCTTGAGCGTGTCGCCGGCCTGGGCAAAGGCGCTGCGGCCGCCAAGCGTGAGCGCTGCACCGCCGGCGATCGAGGCGGCGATGAACTGGCGCCGCGAAATGCCTGGAATAATGGATCTGCTGCCGAGTGCGTGCGTCATCTTGTTCCTCCCTTTGTGGTCCTCCATCGTCACAGTGCACCAGCGGTTTGGTTCGGTAAAATGATATTTTGCGGTGTTTTATTAACCCATGGGTTAGGAAATTCCGCAATCGAGGCCGCTTTCAGTTCGGACGGTCTCAGGCGTCAGCTGCCTTGTCGTGCCGCCTCGCGGATGGTCTGCAGCAGGATGGAGAAGGCCGGCGAGGGCGCGGTGTCGGTGCGCATCGTCAGGCCGACCGGCCCCTTGGTTTCGTCAGTGTTGACCGGCAAGGCGACGAAGGCACCGCTGCTGAGTTCGTTGGCAACGACGCCGGCCGAAATGATCCAGACGGCATTGCTCTGCCGCAGGAAGGCGCGGCCGAAGGAATCCGAGACGGTTTCGATCTCGGTTGCCGGCGCGGTCATGCCGTTGGTGATGAACAGGCGGTCGACGAAGGGACGGATGACCGATTCCCGTGTTGGCATCAGCATCGGGAATTCGTCGAGCCGTGCGAACACATCCTGTCCCGGGTTGAGCAGCGGATGTCCCGCCCGCAACACGAACAGCACCGGTTCAGAATAGAGGTGCTCGAAGAAGAAGCCGGTCATGTTCTCCGGCGCCGCCAGCCGTCCGACGACGAGATCGAGCGCGCCGGTGCGCAATTGTTCGAGCAGCACCGCGTTCTCGCCGGTAACGATCTTGATCGCAGCACCGGTGCCCTCCCTGAGGAACAGGCTCATAGCGAGCGGCATGACCCGCGCCGACACTGTCGGCAACGCGCCGATACGGATCGAGTGCCGGTTGACCGCCCCGTCCTGGCGGACGGAATCAACGCCTTGCTTCAGCGCCGTGATTGCCGTGCCGGCATGGCGCAGGAAGATTTCGCCGATGCGCGTCAGCCTGATGCCGCGGCCGTCGCGTTCGACCACCGCCACACCCAGCGCCTCTTCCAGTTCGCGCAATGTCTTGGTCACCGCCGGCGGGCTGACATGCAGCAAGTCGGCCGCCCGCGCCACGCTCCCCTGCCGCGCAACTTCCAGGAATGCTTGTAGGTGGCGGAACCGAATGCGGCCTACGGACATGGATTTGATAACCCCTGAGTTAATGAAATGGCGCAAAATATCATTTTACCGAACCAAATGCCTTGTGCAATGTGGGGATGGAGGATCGAAATCGTGCCATTCGTCACCATCGGCGGCATCACGTTGCACCATCGCCACATCAAGGCGGCCGGCAATGGGCGCCCGATCATATTCATCAATTCGCTGGGCACCGACTTCCGGATCTGGGACGAAATTGTCACGGCGCTCGATGGTGAAATGCCGCTGCTGGTCTATGACAAGCGCGGCCATGGGCTGTCCGATATCGGCGACATCAGGTCGATCGACGATCATGTCGACGATCTCTCGGCGCTCATCGATCATTTCGGGTTGAGCAAGGTCGTGCTGTGCGGCCTGTCGGTCGGCGGCCTGATCGCACAAGGCTTCTATCGCAGGCGCCCAGAAATGGTCGAAGGCCTGATCCTTTGCGACACGGCCCACAAGATCGGCACGACAGACAGCTGGAACACACGCATCGCGACGGTCGAAAGCAAGGGCATCCAGGCCGTTGCGGATGGCGTGCTCAAAGTGTGGTTCACCCCCGCCTTCCACGCGGCGCGTCTGGCCGAGCTGGACGGTTATTGGAACATGATGACCAGGCAAGCGCCTGCAGGCTACATCGGGACGTGCGTGGCGATTCGCGATGCGGATTTCACCGATGCTGCACGCCACATCGCGGTGCCGACGCTCTGCGTCGCCGGCGATCAGGATGGCTCGACGCCTCCCGATCTCGTCCGCTCCCTGGCCGAGCTGATCCCCGGCGCGCGCTTCGAAATCATCCGCGACGCCGGGCACATTCCTTGCGTCGAACAGCCAGAGGCGCTGGTCGCCCTGATCCGCGATTTTATCGCATCGCTTGCCCTTGGAGCCGAAACCCATGGATGAAGTCCCCAGCGATGCAGCCAGATATCGCACCGGCCTCGCAGTGCGGCGCTCCGTGCTCGGCGACCGGCATGTCGACCGGGCCGAGGTCGCCGCCACCGATTTCGACCAGCCTTTCCAGGAACTGATCACCGAGGCCGCCTGGGGTACCGTGTGGGCACGGCCGGGCTTCACCAAGCGCGAACGTTCGATCGTCACTCTGGCGCTGCTGGCCGCACTCGGCCATGATGAGGAGGTGGCCATGCATGTGCGCGCCACCGTCAACACCGGTGCTTCGCGCGACGATATCTGCGAGGCGTTCCTGCATGTCGCCATCTATGCCGGGGTGCCAGCCGCTAACCGTGCCTTCAAGATCGCCAAGGACGTGTTTTCGGAAATGGACGGAGCCAAGAATGCCCGCTGAGTCCGGCTCGAACCGGAGGCCCGAGACCGGCGCCTTCTTTCAGCGCGACCGGACCTGGCATCCGCCGGCGCTGACGCCGAACTACAAGACCTCCGTGCTGCGCTCGCCGCAGAAGGCGCCGCTCGCTTTCGACAACACACTGTCGGAAATAGCAGGCCCTGTCTTTGGCCACGCTATGCTCGGCGAACTCGACGCCGACCTGATCCACAATTTCGCCAGGCCCGGCGAAAGTGCGCTCGGCGAGCGCATCATCGTCTATGGGCGGGTGCTCGACGAACGCGGCGTTGGCGTGCCCGGCGCGCTGCTCGAATTCTGGCAGGCCAATGCCGGCGGCCGCTATCGCCATAAGAAGGACGGCTATCTGGCGCCGCTCGATCCGAATTTCGGCGGATGCGGCCGCGCCATGTCGGGCGAGGATGGCGGCTATGCCTTTCGTACCGTCAAGCCTGGTCCCTATCCCTGGCCGAACGGGCCGAACGACTGGCGCCCCTCGCACATTCATTTCTCGGTGTTCGGCCATGGCTTTGCCCAGCGGCTGATCACGCAGATGTATTTCGAGGGCGATCCCCTGATCTGGCAGTGCCCGATTGCGCGCGGCATCCCCGACAAGGCAGCCGTCGAGACGCTGATCGCCGCGCTCGACATGCAAGCGACGATCCCCTTCGACGCGCGCGCCTACAAGTTCGACATCGTGTTGCGCGGGCGCCGCTCGTCGCTGTTCGAAAACAGGCTGGAGGGCAATTGATGGCCCAATCGCTCGACCGGCTTAGGGAAAGCCCCTCGCAGACCGCGGGACCTTACGTCCACATCGGACTGACTCCCAATTTCTGCGGCATCGGCGGCGTCTACCCGACCGATCTTGGCGCCACCATGGTCAACGACAAGACCAAGGGCGAACGCATCGGCCTGCGCATCCGGGTGCTCGACGGCACCGGTACGCCGCTCAAGGACGCGCTGATCGAGATCTGGCAAGCGGATGCGGACGGGCTCTACAATTCACCGGCCGAACTGCGCGGTGCTGCCGATCCGAATTTCTTCGGCTGGGGCCGTTGCCCGACCGACATGGACACCGGCCTGTGCACGTTCGAGACGATCAAGCCGGGCCGGGTGCCGTTCAGGGATGGCAGCCTGATGGCGCCGCACATCACACTCTGGATCGTCGCCCGTGGCATCAATCTCGGCCTGCACACACGGCTGTATTTTTCCGACGAGGAAAAGGCCAATGCCGGGGATGCGATCCTGGCACGCATCGAGCACCGCATCCGCGTGCCGACGCTGATCGCCGAGCGCAAGGGCGATACCTACATCTTCGATGTCCATCTCCAGGGGGAGAAGGAAACGGTCTTCTTCGACAGCTAGGAGACTCGCGCCATGACCGTATCGCCCTTCGATCATCCACTGCTCTCCGCCCTTCTCGGTGACGAGGTAGCGAGCCGGTACTTTTCCGTCGAAGCGGAGATCGATGCGATGCTGGTTTTCGAGCGTGCGCTGGCGGAAGCGGAGGCCGAAACCGGGATCATCGCCAAGGATGATGCCGCAGCGATCGTGGCAGCGCTGGCCACGTTCCGGCCCGACACTGCCTTGCTGCGGGCCGCTGTCGCCAGAGACGGCGTCATTGTGCCGGAACTGGTGCGCCAGATCAGAGCGGCGATCGGCGAACCGCATGGCGAGAAAGTGCATTTCGGCGCGACCAGCCAGGATGTCATCGACACCGGCCTGATGCTTCGGCTGAAATCCATCGTCGATCATCTCGATCTGCTGCTGACCGAAACCGTCATGCGCCTCTCTTCGCTCGAAGAGCGTTTTGGCGGCAGGGAGCTGACCGGTATAACGCGCATGCAACCGGCGATTCCGATCCAAGTGGCGGATCGTATCAGGGCGTGGCGGGCGCCGCTGCAACGACATCAGGAAAGACTCTCGGAACAGTCTACGCGCCTGCTGGTGGTGCAGTTTGGCGGTGCCGCCGGCACGCTGGAAAAGCTTGATGACAAGGGGCCGGCAGTGCGCGCGACCCTTGCCGCAAAGCTCGGCCTTGGCGACGCCCCGCAGTGGCAGAGCCAGCGCGATGCACTCGCCGACTTTGCCGGCCTGATGTCGCTGGTGACCGGCAGCCTCGGCAAGTTCGGCCAGGACATCGCGCTGATGGCTCAGAATGGAACCGAGATCGAGCTTTCCGGTGGCGGCGGCTCGTCGGCCATGCCGCACAAGCAGAACCCCGTGAAGGCCGAAGCGCTGGTGGCGCTTGCCCGCTTCAACGCCACGCAGCTCTCCGGCATGCATCAGGCGCTTGTGCATGAACAGGAGCGCTCGGGCGCGGCATGGACGCTGGAATGGCTGTTGCTGCCGCAGATGGTGGTCGCAACCGCCGCTTCGCTGCGCCTTGCCGCCGAACTGGCCGCACAGGTCGAAAGTCTCGGCCACTGATGCGCAGCCAGGTCGTTATCGTTGGTTCGGGGCCGTCCGGCCTGCTGCTCGGCCAGCTACTGGCCGGTATCGGCGTCGAGACGGTCATTCTGGAACGCGCGAGCCGCGAACATGTGCTTGGCCGGGTGCGGGCAGGGGTGCTCGAACAAGGCACGGTCGAATTGCTGGAGGAAGCGGGTGCCGGGGCGCGGCTGCATGCCGAGGGGCTGCCGCATTCCGGCATCTCGCTCGCCTTCGACGGACGCCTGCATCGTATCGACCTTACCGCACTCACCGGCGGCAAGCATGTCACCGTCTACGGCCAGACCGAGGTGACGCATGATTTGATGGATAAGCGGGATGCGGCAGGACTGACCACGATCTACGAGGTAGCAAACGTCACGCTGCATGATTTCGATGGCGCCGCGCCCTTCGTCACCTATGACCGGGACGGCGCCACGCATCGCATCGACTGCGACTTCATTGCCGGCTGCGATGGCTATCACGGCGTCAGCCGCAAATCTGTGCCCGCGGATGCGCTGAAAACCTTCGAACGGCACTATCCGTTCGGTTGGCTCGGCGTGCTGGCCGAAGTGCCGCCTGCCGATCACGAGCTGGTCTACGCCAATCACGAGCGGGGTTTTGCGCTGTGCTCGATGCGCTCGACGCACCGCAGCCGCTATTATGTGCAATGTCCGCAAGACGATCGCGTCGAGGCGTGGTCCGACGATCGTTTTTGGGACGAGTTGCGCCGCCGCTTGCCCGAGCAGACGGCGGCAAATGTCGTCACCGGCGCATCCTTCGAGAAGTCGATCGCGCCGCTACGCTCTTTCGTTGCCGAGCCGCTGCGCTTCGGCCGGTTGTTCCTGGTCGGCGACGCGGCTCACATCGTGCCGCCGACCGGCGCCAAGGGCCTCAACCTTGCCGCCAGCGACGTGCGCTATCTCTTCGGCGGCTTGCGCGACTTCTATGTCGAGAAATCGCACGCCGGCATCGACGCTTATTCAGGCAAGGCGCTGGCACGGGTCTGGAAGGCAGTGCGCTTCTCCTGGTGGATGACGACGATGCTGCACCGCTTTCCCGACACCGGCGACTTCGGCCAGCGCATCCAGGAGGCCGAGCTCGACTACCTCGTGCAGTCGCGCGCCGCATCGACCGCACTTGCCGAAAATTATATCGGCCTGCCATACTGAGGCTGCGGATCATCCGGCGCCTTGCTGCCTGGCAAAATCCAGTAGCATCGGGCGTTGTCCCTTGAGGATTTTCACCTCGGCTTCGGCCAAGGTGAACCAGCCCGCTCTGTCGATCTCGGGGAACTCCTTCAGGGATCCCGACCTTGGCGGCCATTCCATGGTAAAAATGTTGCTCGTGATGGCGCCGACATCGATGTCAACGGTCGCCTCGACAGACCAGGCGATGACGGTCTTCCCGCCCGGTTGCCTGTAGTCGCCGAGACGCGTGAAGGACCCATCGACCCTGACGCCGAGCTCTTCCTCGGTCTCGCGTTGAGCCGCCGCCAACTCATCTTCGTTCTCGCCGACGAGGCCCTTCGGTATCGACCATGCACCGTCGTCCTTCTTCATCCAGAACGGCCCGCCCGGGTGAACCAGCAACACTCTGAGACCGCCATCGCCGCGGCGATAGATCAGCAACCCAGCACTGCGTTTTGCCATTGTGATGCGTCCGTTTGCGACGTTGGTTGCAAAGGCGGCAGCCTATCGACTGTGCCTGAATCGTTGGTGCGAACCTTGCTCCACGGCAATGCGACGCTATGTCAGCTGCGTCCGCATTGCACCTCATCCGCGAGTCCGGCAATCTGATACCATCGCTTATTTGGCGGCTCGAAGGCTAGGTGACGATGCAACTGGGTCTTATTGGCTACTATAGCGACTTCGTGGTCTATCCGCTGGTGATCGCCGTGCTGGCAGTGGCTGGGCTGCTTGAGGCCGGCGAAGAGGGTGCGCCAGGCTGGATAGGCACTGTCCTTGTCTGTCTCTTCCTCTGGACGCTGACCGAATACCTGCTGCACAGGTTTGTCCTTCACCACATTCCCTACATCAAGAACCTGCATGATCGTCACCATGTCGAGGAGCGCAGTTCGGTGGGCACGCCGACCTGGCTCAGCCTTGGGGTGCATGTGCTGGTTGCGTTTGTGCCCGTCTGGATGGTCTCAGGTTTCGCAACCGCGAGCGCTGTAAGTTGCGGGCTGATGCTGGGATACCTCTGGTACATCAGCATCCACCACATGATCCATCACTGGCATCCCACCCATCCGAGCTATCTCTACACGCTCAAGCGCCGCCACGCCGTGCATCACCACATCGACGAATCGGCCAATTTCGGTGTTACGTCGGCACTTTGGGATCGGGTCTTCGGTACGGCGCGGCTCTGAATCGTCAGTCCTCGCCGCTCAACGCCTCTTTCCGCGACCGCCGGGAGACTTGGCCCCGCGCGGCCCACTCTGAACCGGCGTGTTGTGCTGGTTTTCGTCGGACAGTTTGCGCCAGCGGGCAAGACGCTCCGGATCGAGCGTCCCGGCCTTCAAGGCAGCCTGCACCGCGCAGCCCGGCTCGTGCACATGCGTGCAGTCGCGGAACTTGCAGAGCGGGGCGAGTTCGGTGATTTCGGCAAACAGCGTGTCGATGCCGGAGGCGACATCACTGACGTGCAGCGTCCGCATGCCGGGCGTGTCGATCACCCAGCCGCCACCTGCGATGGCGTGCAGCGATCGCGACGTGGTGGTGTGGCGTCCCTTGGAATCGTGTTCGCGAATGCCTCCGGTCTGTTGCGGCGATTGCTGCGCCGGTCCGGCCAGTGTGTTGACCAGCGTCGATTTGCCGACGCCGGAGGAGCCGATCAACGCTACCGTCTGGCCAGCACCGCACCAGGCGGCCAAAGCGGTCGCGGCATCTGCGGTGCGCGGGTTCAGCGTCACGACGGCCAGTCCACGCTGAAGTGCTGCAGCCTGCTTCTGGTACGCCTCGGCGTCCTCAGCCGTGTCTGCCTTGGTCAGCAGGATCACCGGTGTCGTCCCGGCCTCGTTGGCCAGCGCCAAATAGCGCTCGAGCCGGGCGGGATTGAAGTCGGCATTGCACGAGGTGACGATGAACAGCGTGTCGACATTGGCTGCGGCAAGCTGCGGCACCCTGCCGCCCTGGGTGCGCCGTTCCAGCACCGTCCTGCGGGTCAGGCGGCGCTGCACAAGCCTGTCATGCGCGTCGATGAGCACCCAGTCGCCGACGGCATAATCACCGGTGTTCGCCTGCGCCGGCAGCGTCAGGTCGACTGCCCCTGCCTGGGACAGGCCGGTCAGGCGGTCGCGATGGACCGTGGCGATACGCGTCGGGACGAGATTGGCTTCATCGGGCTCGAGCTGGTCGCCGAAGAAATCCGTCCAGCCCAAACTGGCGAGCGATGGCGTGGAGGGATCCGTCAAGGCTTTGACCACGGCGTCGCGGACATTGGACTGTATCCCTGGCAAAGTCGAAGGAGAAGCGGACCTCGGTTGGGCGATTGCCCAAGCCGTGTATGGGCGGCGTGGCGACTTTTGGCAAGCAGGGCCATGGCCGATAGCCGAGCGGCAAACGCGCCGCGCGCTTGCATCAGTGCGTCAGCCGATTTAAGGGCGCCAATAAATAATTTGACGCACGTAATATTTTTGCGCTGTATTGGGAACTGTAAAAATTTGACAGAATAAGTTCGGTCAAGCATTGCTGCGTCCGGTCAACGGCCGCATGACGGGTGACGGCTCATCCGCTCGGCAATGACGGTAAGGGGATCAGGAATATCGATGGCGGAGAAGACGCACCGCACGATGGATGACTTCGCCCAGGCATGTGGCGTGTCTCGGCCGACGCTGTCCAAATATTTCGACGATCCGGCGAGCGTGAAGCCGGCGACACGGGCGCGCATCGAAGCTGCCCTGCGCTCCTCGGACTATCAGCCGAACCTTTTCGCGCGCAACCTCAACCGCAAGCGCACCCGCAACATCGGCATCGTCGTGCCGACGATCACCGATCCGTTCTACGCCGAGATGGTCAGTCGCATCGAATTTCGCTGCCGCGACGAAGGCTACTGGCCGATCGTCATCTCCTCGCACGGTTTGCCGAAGCTGGAGGCGGAGTCTGTGAGGACGCTGCTGTCGCTGAAGGTCGCCGGCGCGATCATCGCCCCGCTCGGCCTGGCTTCCGACCGCAGCGTTTTCGACAAGCTCGGGCAGGACATTCCGATCGTCTATTTCGACACCTATATCGAGGGCGATACGCCGTTCGTCGGCAACGACAACCGGCAGAGCGTGTCGACCATCGTCGATTATCTCTGCCGGTCGGGTGAGCCCCCGGCCTATCTCGACATTCCGCATGTCAACCACAACTCCGGCGAACGCCAGGAAAGCTACATCGTCGCGATGGAAACTGCCGGGTTCAAGCCGGTCGTCATCGAGGCGGCGCGCGATTACACCTGGGACTTTGAACGCGTCGGCTACGAGCAGATGGAAAGAATGCTGGAGGCCGGCACCTTGCCCGGCCGCACCATCCTGTGCGCCAATGACCGTCTCGCCTTTGGCGTGATGGCGGCCGCGTACTCGCGTGGCCTGAAGATCGGCCGCAAGCCCGACTGCGATCTGCGCGTTGCCGCGCATGACGATCATCCACTGAGCCGCTACACCTGTCCGGCGCTGACCACCATGGCGCAGGATTTCACCGCCATGGCCGGCCGCAGCGTCGAGATCCTGCTAGCCTTGCTGGACGAGGCCGATCCGCCGAAGCAAAGCCTGGCACGCACGGTCAAGCTCGGTGCTACCCTGGTGATGCGTCAGTCGGCCTAAGCGTCCGGCGTCAGCGAACCCTTCTCGAAGTGGCGCCAGGCAGCCACCGCCTCGGCCACCGCTTGCCGGGCGGCAGTGATATGGCGTCCCATCGAGACGAAGCCATGGATCTGGCCCGGCCATTGCCGCAGGATCACAGGCACGCCCGCGGCTTGCAGGCGCGCCGCATAGGCTGTCCCTTCGTCGGCGAGGATGTCGCAGCCGGCAAGCGCCACGAAAGCCGGCGCGACACCGGCGAGATCAGGCGCCAGCAAGGGCGAGACGCGCCAGTCCAGCATGTCGTCGGGCGTTCGCACATAGTGGTCGCGGAACCATGCCATGGTGGTCGCGGTGAGCCCGAAGCCGTCGCCGAAGCGCCGGTAGCTGTCAGATGTCTGCCGCGCGTCGGTGTTGGGATAGATCAGGATCTGCGCCGTAACGGGTGGCGCCAGCTCATCGCGGGAAAGCAGCGCCAGCACGGCGGCGAGATTGCCGCCGGCGCTGTCGCCGGCAACGCCGATGCGAGCCCGGTCGATACCGAGAGCGGCGGCGTTCTGCGCCATGAAGCGCAGCGTCGCCAGGCCATCCTCCAACCCTGTGGGAAATCTGTGTTCCGGTGCCAGGCGATAATCGGGACAGACAATGACGGTGTTGCCGAGATTGGCCAGCCACCGGCAGATCTCATCATGCGAATCGAGATTGCCGATGACCCAGCCGCCGCCATGCAGATAGAGCAGCGCCGGCGCCCCGCTCAGCAGCGCACCGATGCCACGATGGATGCGGAGCGCAACAGGCCCGTTCGGCCCGTCGATTTGCTGTTCCAGGGTCGCAGCGACCGGCTCGTGCTCGCCCTGCAGCGTCGGGAACGAGGCATTGTAGGCGGCGCGCGCCGCCGCCACGCTGTCGGTCTCGAACGGTTCGCCGCCGGCTGCGCGGCTGATTTCGAGGACGCGCAGCGCATCCGGGTCGAGTGTCATCGTCATATCCTCAGGCCAGCAGGCTGCTTGCCTCTTCCTCGGTCAGCAGGGCCGGCTGGACGACATCGCCCGCGATGGCGACTGAGCCCTGTGTTTCGCCGGAATGCAGGATCGCCTCCATGATCTCAAGCACATGCAGCGCAAGGCTGCCGGAGGCGCGCGGTGTGCTGCCGGTTTGAAGCGAACGCAGCAGATCGGCGACGCCGAGCATGCGGTAATTGGCGCGGTCGGGCGCGGCATAGGGCCAGTTGCGGGCGCCGTAGAACTCGCCCTCGCTTGCGAAATCCTTCCACTCAGTGCCGCGTTCCGACAGCGACACGGTGCCGCCGAACGTGTCGGGGTCGGGCAGGCGCAGCGAGCCTTCCATGCCATGCAACTCGATCGGGTGGTTGGAGTGGCGAAAGACATCCCACGAGGCGCCGAAGGTGACGGTCGCACCGGAGCGGAATTCGAGCAGCGACAGCACGTTGGTCGGCGTGCCGACCTTGAATGTCGTGTTCTTGAACGGCCCTTCGGCTGATATCAGCCGCTCCTCCTGGCCGCGTGTTGCCATCGCCATGACACGCTCCACCGGACCGAGCAGATTGACCAGCATGGTGAGGTAGTAGGGGCCCATGTCGAACACCGGGCCGCCGCCGGGCTGGTAGTAGAATTGCGGGTTGGGATGCCAGTGCTCCATGCCGCGGCCCATCATGAAGGCTGTGCCGGTGACCGGGCGGCCGATGGCACCCTCGTCCATCAGCCGGCGGGCGCGGCGTCCGGCGGCACCCAGGAAGGTGTCGGGCGCCGAGCCGAGCAGCAGGCCGCGTGACTTCGCCTCGTTGACCAGGCGCTGTCCGTCGGCGGCAGAGGTGGCAAGCGGCTTTTCGGTGAAAACGTGCTTGCCGGCCGAAAGTGCGGCAAGCGAAATGTCGAAATGCGCCGCTGGAATGGTCAGGTTGAGGACAAGATCGATCTCGGGGTCGGCCAGCAGCGCATCGACGCCGAGTGCCTGGATGCCGTATTCTTTCGCCCGCACAGCCGCCATCTCGGCCGAGATATCAGCGCAGGCACGCAATTCGATCCCGCCGAAGAGCGCGGTATTGCGCAGATAGGTCATCGAGATATTGCCGCATCCGATGACGCCGATCCCGAATTTCGTCTTTGATTTTCCGTGCATTCTAGATCGTACCTCCCAATGCGGTGATGGGTCTGCTGGATCCGCCCAGCCGGCAACGGATCGCCTTCGACGGGGCTATACAACATTTTAAATATTGACGCGCGTAAAATTTTTATACAACATGCGAAAACGCTGGCGCGATATTTCGGGAGGCTGCCGGCCCTAGGAGGAGAAAATGACAGACATGAAAAAACGGCCGACCGCCGATGCGAATCCCGTGGGGTATGAGCGCGTTGGTTCTGTCACGGCCAGGGACGGCGACGGGGTCAGGCATAGATCACCTTGGCCCCGGTCCTATCAAGCTGGCTGCGTATCGGGTCGGACAGGCCATCGTCGGTGATCACCACATCGACGCTCGACAGTGAAAAGGCCTTGGAGGTCCCGCTGACGCCCCATTTGCTCGAATCCGCAAGGAGGACAACGCGCCGGGCCATGCGCACGAGGTTTCGCTTCGTTCGCGCCATGTCTTCGTTCACGTCGACCACATCCAGTGACGAGTCAATCGCATGCGCTCCAACAAGGACCTGATGCGCTACCAAGCCGCCGAGAGCCGTGTCGGCATCGGTGATCAGCGTGCTCACCGTGTCCGGATAGACCCGGCCGCCGATCATATGAACGTCGAGCCCGGGCCGATGCATCAGATGCTGCACGATATTCATCGCCGTGGCCGCGACCACGACATTGCTGAGCGGCGGTAACAGCATGGCAACCTGCATCAATGTCGAGCCGCCGTCGAAGATGACCGATTGGTTGTCCTCGAACAGTTCTATCGCTGCCCGGGCGATGCGTTTCTTTGCATCGAGGTTCGTTTGCATCCGCCGGGCGAATGCGGCCGTGGTCGAATCCGTGGTCCGGGTCACTGCGCCTCCACGGGTCTTGGTCAGCAGTCCCTTGCGGTCCAGTATCTCGAGGTCGGAGCGCACCGTGACTTCCGACACGCCAAAATCGTCTGACAGGTCTTTGATGCGAACCTGTCCGCTGCGTTGCACTTCACCCAGGATCGATTGGCGTCTCTGCTCTGACAACATTGCCTGTCCTTGCCTCCATGCGCCAAGCGATCGCCCTGGCCTCGGTTCACTCTACCAAAAATACGCGAATTCGAAAGCTTTCGAAAGATTGCATTTGTCCTTTCTTTCGCAAACACTGGTCTAGGATTTTGAAACCAATCGATTGGAGAGTTTTGGACTCATGAGCCTCGGAACCAAGGTGCGCCTGGCGCGCCTCTTCTCACATCCATCGGGGAATCTTTTTGGCGGCGCGGTCGACCACTTTGTCGGCTATGGCGACGTGCGCAAAGGAGGTCTTGCCGACCTGCCGGGCGCGCTTGCACGCGTCATGGTAGGCAAGCCCGACTACGTCAGCATCCAGCCTGGCACCGCGCGCCATCTGTGGCCGCAATACGCGGGCAAGGCTTCCCTTGTGATCCAGGCCGGCTGCTTCACCCCAGACGATCGCATCAGTGAACTGATCGCAACGCCCGAGGATGCGGTGCGCGCTGGCGCCGATGCGTTGGCCGTGGCCATTCCGGTGCGCGGCGCGACCGAGGGCAAATACATACGCTGGCTCACCGATTCGGTGAATGCGGCGGCCCGTTACGGCATGCCGGTGGTGGCGCATATCTACCCTCGCGATTTCACCGACGGGGCAAAAATCGTCTTCACCCCCGACGAGATCGCCTATGCGGCGCGCATCGGCTACGAGTCCGGCGTCGACGTGATCAAGATCGGTTACACGGGCGATTTCGAGTCGTTTCGAGAGACCGTTCGGACCTGTCCGGTGCCGGTTGTGATCGCCGGTGGTCCGAAGACCGACACGCTGCTCGGCGCCCTTCAGCAGACGGCGGACGCCATCCGTGCCGGCGCGCGCGGTGCCGTGGTGGGCCGCAATCTCTGGGGACATGGCGATCCGGAAAAGGCAGCGATTGCCTTTCGGGGCGTCATCCACGATGGCCTTTCGGCGCAAGACGCCTTGGCGAAGGCGGGTGCCTGAACGATGCCCACCGTCCCTTCAATCCTCGGCTTCGGAGCTATTGCGATCGACGACATCATCTATGTCGATCAGCCGTTGTCGGCGGGCAAGGGGAAGGTTTTGCAAAGTGCCCGAGCTTTCGGAGGAAATGTCGCGACGGCACTTGCCGCCGTCGCGCGGCTCGGCGGAACCGCCGGCTTCGTCGGATGGCTGGGCAGTGCCGCCGACGACGCCGTGTTGTGCGATCTCGTTGCGAGCGGCGTTGAAACCGCGTTCGCGCCGCGCCACCCGCACGCGCGCCCGGTGCGCTCGCGGATCACCGTCGGTTCGGATGGGGAGCGGTTCATCGCGTATGACGACGAAGCGATGCTCGGCACCGCGCCGGACTTTCCGGACGAGGTTCTCAGCCGCGCGACCGTCCTGATCGTCGACAGTTACGGGATCGGCTCGCTGGATGTCGTGGCTCGGGCTCGCGATCTCGGCCTTGCAATCCTCGGCGATGTCGAATGGAGCCGCGGCCCAGCCACCGAGAGACTGATCGGGCTCTGCGACCATCTCATTCTTCCGCTCGGCTTTGCGCGGACCGCCACGGGCCGCCAGTCGCCTGCCGAGATACTCGACGCATTGTGGTTGCCGTCGCGGTCCGCCGTGGTTCTGACGGATGGCGGCAGGGGCGTCTTCTTTCGCGGACGCGACGAGACAGGGCTCTGGCACCTGCCTCCGCACCGGGTTGCCGTCGTCGACTCGACCGGCGCCGGTGACTGCTTTCACGGCGCCTATGCCCTTGCATTGACGCGCGGGGCCGACACCGCAGGCCGGGTCGCATTCGCGGCCGCGGCGGCGGCCCTTTCGATAACGGGGCGGGGCGGGCGCGAGGCGCTTCCGACCAACGACCAGGTCACGGAAGTTCTGGCGTCGACGAACGCGCCGTCGGCAGTCGAACTGAAATATGGGCGGCTCGATACCGGAACATAGCCCGAACTATCCGAGGAATATTTCGCAGGTGAACATAAGCCGAGGAAAATCATAAAAATCAGTGGCTTAGACTTGTGGAGGGAGGAATATGGCAGAAGTCATTCTTGAGAATATCTGCAAGACATACGGGAACAATTTTCACGCAATCGACCAATTGAACCTGTCGGTCAAGGACGGCGAGTTTTTGATTCTCGTCGGGCCGTCCGGCTGTGGCAAATCCACCGCGTTGCGGATGATCGCGGGATTGGAGGACGTCACCAGCGGCGGCCTTCGGATCGGCGGAGTCGACGTTGTCGACATGCCGCCCAAGGACCGCGACATCGCGATGGTCTTCCAGAGCTACGCCCTCTACCCGCATATGACGGTGTTCGAAAACATCGGCTTTTCGATGCGGCTGGCAGGCAAGCCGAAGGCCGAGCGCAAAAAGCGCGTGGACGAGATCGCCAAAACCCTTCAATTGACGTCTCTGCTGGACAGCAAACCCGCGAACCTTTCAGGCGGACAGCGTCAAAGGGTTGCGATGGGCCGCGCCATGGTGCGCGAGCCGGCAGCTTTTCTCATGGACGAACCTCTTTCCAATCTGGACGCGAAACTGCGCGTTCAAATGCGCGCCGAAATCACCAGTCTGCAAAAGCAGCTCGGCGTAACGACCATATATGTGACCCACGACCAAACCGAAGCCATGACGATGGGCGACCGGGTCGCGGTGTTGAAAGGCGGCGTGCTGCAGCAGGTCGACACACCCAAGAGGCTCTATGAATCGCCGGTGAACGCCTTCGTTGCCGGCTTCATCGGGTCTCCTTCAATGAACCTTTTCGAGGCGATCCTGACGGGCGACGAACTGATGTCTGGTGCCTTAGCCATCCGGCTGCAGGATGCAGCCTTCGTGCGCAGGCCGGACCTGAGGTCGTATGCAGGGCGCAAGGTCGTATTCGGGATACGACCGGAGGATCTCTATGACAGCAGCCTCGAATCCGGCCGCAAGTATCAGACGATACCGGCAAAGGTGACCTCGATCGAAGAACTCGGATCCGAACATATCGTCCATCTCAACATCGACGCGGTCCGGGTGGACTCCGGCGATCCTGACGCGGTGCAGGATTTCGGCCTGGCGTCGAATGCGGTGGCGAAATTCGAACCGGTCAGCACAGTCCGCTCCGGCTCGGAAATCAGGTTGGCCCTGGATGACGCCAAGCTCCATTTCTTCGATCCCGAGACGCATCTGGCGATCTGAATATTCGCGACAAGACCCGCGGGCGAGGGCGAGGCGCCTGCATAAGAAGACTTCTGAATAACCAGACGATCGGCCGCATTGTGCGGTCGAATATAAAGAAGGAGGAGAAAATGACGTTTCGTATAAAACCCGCGATGCTGAAAATAGCCGCGGCCGCATGGTTGCTTGGCGCAACCGGCGCCATGGCGGATACGGCGCTGGAATTCACCCAATGGTGGGAGCCCGAATTGCCGGCTGGCTCGCTCAGGGCAATCATGGATGACTTCGAGGCCGCAAACCCCGGAATCAAGGTGACGCTGGTCAGCGGCCCCTACGCGACCACGCGAGACCAGATCTCGGTTGGGGCTGCAACCGGAACGCTCAGCGACGTCGTCGGTCTCGACGGTGCCTGGGTGAACAATCTGAATGCGCAGAACGCACTCGCCGACATGAATCCGATGATGGATGCGAGCGGTTTCGACAAGAGCCAGGTCGCGGACATCATCAAGGTGGACGGCAAGGCGGTGATGTTTCCCGTGGCTTCCTTCGTCTATCCGGTCTTCGTGAATTTGGACCTCGCCGCCCAGGCAGGCGTGACCAAACTGCCGTCGACCCGGGCGGAGTTTCTCGAAGCCGCCAAGAAGATGACGCACGCCGACAAGAACCAGTATGGCTGGGTGCTGCCCCTGTCGCTGCAAACGCCATCCGGCGTCCAGAACGACATGATGTCATGGGTTTGGGCTTCGGGTCAGTCGATGATGGCGAACGGCAAGCCAGGCCTTGAGGGCAAACCGGTGGTGGATATGCTCACCTTCGTCAAATCACTCAACGACGCCGGCACCATCTCGCCCGGCATCGCCACCAAGACCGAGCAGGAAAAGGTCGAGGAGTTCGTCAACGACCGCGTCGGGATGATGATCGACTCGCTCGCGCATGTGAACCTCATCCGCAAGCGCAATCCCAAGCTGAACTTCGACCTCATCCCGGTCCCGGTCGTGGAAAACTATACCGGCAAGCGCGGCCTTCCCTATGCCTCCTGGGGCATCGGCATTTCTGCTGCCTCGAAACATCAGGAAGAGGCCTGGAAACTCGTCCAATATCTGATGAGTGAAAAGGTGAACGCCAAGCTCGTGTCGCTTGCAAACGCCTTCCCGGGCAACGTCAACGCCAAGCCCGATTTCGTGACCTCGGACAAGGCTTTCGGCAAGGCTTTTGAAATCTTCAAGACCGGTTATCTCGCCAATGAGTTCACGGGCCTGCCGGTGGCTGAAGACCTGATGACTCAGTTCGACGTGCAAGCCCAGAAGATGCTCGCCGGCGAGCAGTCTCCGGAACAGGCCGCGGCCACCGCTCAGAAGGGCTGGATGGCGAAATTCTGATCGGCCTGTTCCCGGTTGCTATCTTCGACCGGGTGGCCTGACTTCGGCTGGCCCCCCGGCAACAACGGATCGGCAATTTGAGATGGACCTGTTCGAAGCTTACCTTCTCTTGAAGGCGTATCCCAAGGTTGGCACATGACCCGGCAAAAGCGCTCCCACCACAAGCTGAAACGAGCGGTCGCACCCTACCTCTATCTGTCGCCCTCGCTGCTCATAATCGGGCTTCTGATGCTGCTGCCGATGGTGACGGTGATTGCCTACTCGTTCCAGAACAGCGCGGTGCTGCGTCGCGACCCATCCTTTGCCGGACTGAAACACTATCAGGCGATCTTCGACGATCCCGTATTCTGGGCTTCGCTGTGGCACACGCTCTACTTCACATGCATGAGTGTCATTTTCCACATGACCATCGGCATGATCTTCGCGCTCATGCTGAACAGCGACCGCATCAATCCGACGCTGCGCAATATTCTGCGCGTGCTCTACATACTGCCCTGGCTGTTCACCGCGGTGATTATCGCCGTGATCTGGCGCCTACTGCTCGAGCCGAACGGTGTCGTGAATAGCATTCTCATGCAAATCGGCGTCATCGGTTCCAAGGTCGAATGGTTTTCCTCGCCTGAGACCGCGCTGCACGCCGTCACCTTCGCCAATATCTGGGCGGGCTATCCACTCTTCATGGTCAGCCTGCTCGCGGGTTTGCAGGGCATTCCCAAGGATTTCTACGAGGCCGCCGATATCGACGGGGCGAAGGCCTACCAGAAGCTGATCTTCATCACCATCCCGATGCTCATGCCGATCATCATCAGCATCTCGCTGCTCGACTTCATCTGGACCATGCAGGTCTTCCCGTTAATCTGGATAACGACGGGCGGTGGCCCGATCTACTCGACCGAGGTTCTCAGCACCTACACGTACAAGCTGGCGTTTTCGAGCTACAACCTGTCGCAGGCTTCGGCGAGCGCTGTGGTCATCTTGTTGATCTCTCTCGGCCTGACGCTGTTCTATATTCGCTATCAAAAGGCTCGGTAGTCACCATGAGGAAAAGGCATACGCCGAAAGACAGGCTGATCACCGTCGCGCTCCATGTAGCGCTTGCAGCGGGGCTCTTTTTCGCGGCATTCCCGATCTACTGGATGCTGAGCAGTTCGTTCAAATCGAATACCGAAATCTTTGCCCTGCCACCAACCATCCTGCCAAAGGCCTTCACGCTGGAAGCGTATGCAGCCATCCTTGGCGACCCGGTAAAGCTGCGCTTCTTCTTCAACAGCTATTTCGTGGCGGGAACGGTGACCGTGCTGACGGTGCTGATCGCCTTGCTGGCGGCCTACGGGTTCAGCCGCTTCAACTTCCGCGGCAAGGGCAGCCTGAACACACTCATCATCAGCACGCAGACGATTCCGCCGATCACACTTTTGATCCCCTTCTTCGGGCTTGTCGTCTCATACGGTATCTTCGATACCTACATCGCACTGATCCTGACTTACCTGGTGTTTACACTGCCATACGCGATCCTGCTGATGACGGGATATCTGAACACCTTGCCCCGCGATCTCGATGAAGCCGTGGCTGTCGATGGCGGCACCAGTTGGACAGCGCTTTGGCGGGTGATCGTCCCGATTTCACTGCCTGGTATCGTGGCGACGTCGGTCTACACCTTCCTGTTGTGCTGGAACGAATTTCTCTTTGCGCTGACGCTGACGAAGTCGACGTCAATGCGCACCGTCCCGATCGGCATCCAGCTGTTGATGGGGCAACACGCCTTCGAATGGAACCAGATGATGGCGATGAGCGTGCTCGGCTCGCTGCCGCTTTTGCTGATCTACCTCGTTGCCCAGAGGTACTTCCTCGCCGGCATGACCGCGGGCTCGGTCAAGTAGGATGTCCATCCCAACCGAAGGAGCAGGCCCCCGCGTATCGCAATCGATGATTGGGCCCTGTCTGCTGGCAGGCATCGCCGCGGCCGCGGCCGTCGTCACCGTTCCGCCGATCGTGCTCGTGCCGCTCTTTCCGCGCCACATCATCGAACGGCTGACGCAGGGCGCATCAAGGAATAGGCGGTATCAAGGAATGAATGGATGAACGTGAAAGACCTCAAAGTCGGCTGCCAGACCTTCACCTGGGAAATGCTTGGCAAGGGCTGGAGCGGCGGCCCCGACGATCTGTTGAAGGCGATCGCCGATGGCGGCTATGCCGGCATCGAGATCACCGACACCATGATCGGCCGCTATGCCGACAAGCCGTCGCAATTCGCTGCCGCGCTCAAATCCTCCGGCCTGATACTGGTTTCCTTCGCCTTCGGCTCGAACAGCGGTTTCACGCTCAAGGATCAGATCGGCGCCGACCTCGACACCGCCAAACGCTGGATCGACTTCGCCGCTGCGTTCCCCGGCGCCCTGATCTCGATGGGCTCGGCGACCGTAGTGTCTGAAGGGCCGCGCGACGAAAAGTTCGGTGTCGCGGCCGAGGTCTACAACAAAGCCGGCGAGCTTGGGCGCAAGGCCGGTGTGGATGTCGCGGTGCATCCAAGCTCGCACCACAACACGCTGCTGTTCGACCGCGCCGACTACGACACGATCTTTGCCTTGCTCGACCCCGACCTGGTCGGCTGGGTGCCGGATACCGGCCATATCCTGCGCGGCCACAAGGACATGTCCGACACGCTGCGCACCTACCGCGACCGCATCCGCTACATCCACCTCAAGGACGTCGACGCCAACGGCACCTGGGCCATGCTCGGCAAGGGCGTCTGCGACACGCCTAAAGTCATCGAGATCGCCGGCACCGCGCCACGCTTTACCGGCTGGCTGGTGCTCGAGGAAGAATCCGACACGGCCGCCGCCGACCCCGCCGGCGCGGTGAAGACCAACCGCCAGACAATGCGCTCCTACGGCGCCTGAAGAACGAGACGATGATCAAGAAACAGGACAGACGCCTCAGAGTCGGCGTGCTCGGCTGCGGCCCCATCGCGCAGTTCGCGCATCTGGAATCCTGCGTCAAGGCGGGCAATGCCGACCTCTACGCCATTTGCGACGCGGCACCCGATCTGCTTGCCCGTATGGGCGCCACCTACGAACCGCAAAAGATTTACGCCGACTATGACGCGATGCTCGCCGATCCGGAGCTCGAGGCGGTGATCGTCGCCACCTCGGACGCCTATCACGTGCCGATGTCGATCAAGGCGCTCGACGCCGGCAAGCATGTTCTGTGCGAAAAGCCGATCGGCACCTCAGTCGAGGAAGGCGAAGCACTCGCCGAGGCCGTCAGGCGTTCGGGCAAGGTCCTGCAGGTCGGGCACATGAAGCGCTTTGATCCGGCGCTGGAGGCCGCGCGCGATTTTGTCCGCGACGAGATCGGCGAGGTGCTGGCGCTGAAAGCCTGGTACTGCGATTCCACCCATCGCTACACCAACACCGATGCCGTGCAGCCGCTGCCCGTCACCAGCAAGCTGGCGAAGAAGCCGGCGGGAAATCCCAAGGCCGATCTGCGGCAGTATTTCATGCTGGCGCATGGCTCGCATCTCGTCGATACCGCGCGTTTCCTGTGCGGTGATATCGTCGCCGTACGCGCCCGGCTCAATGAGAAATTCGGCGCCTATTGCTGGTTCGTCGAGACCGAGTTCGCCAGCGGCGCGCTTGGCCATCTCGACCTCACCGTCGCCGTCCGCATGGACTGGCACGAAGGCTTTCAGCTCTATGGCGAGAACGGCTCCGTCATCGCCAGGACATTCAACCCCTGGTACTTCCGTGCCAGCGAGGTGGAGATATTTCATGAGAAGACCGCCACGGCCCACAAGCCGCTCGGCGCCGATGGCCATTTCTTCCGCCGCCAGTTGGAAGGTCTTGCGCAAACCGTGCTGGAAGGCACGCCGATGCGCGGCGCCAATGTCGAGGACGGCATCGCCTCGATCCGCGCCATGGTCGCTATCGCGCGTTCGGTTGTATCAGGCGAGCGGGTCGAACTCGCCTCGGTTTCGGGGGCGGTCTGATGCGTCTCGGCATCTTCGCCAAGACCTTTCCCGGTGCCGAGCCGGCTGCGGTGCTCGCAGCCGTTCGGCAAGCGGGCTATGAGACGACGCAGTTCAATCTCGCCTGCGCCGGCCTGCCGTCGATGCCAGATGCGATGCCGGCGGATGCCGTTGCAGCCATCCGCACTGCGGCGCAATCTAGCGGTGTTTCACTCGCCGCACTTTCGGGCACCTACAATATGGCGCATCCCGACAAGGCAGTGCGCGACGATGGCCTTCGGCGTCTCGCCGTCGTCATCGAAGGTGCTGCAGCCCTGGACATCCCGCTGGTCACGCTCTGCACCGGCTCGCGCAACACCGCCGATCAATGGGCGTATCATCCCGACAATGGCCAGCCGGCCGTCTGGTCCGACATGGCCACCGAGATGGCGAAGGCGCTGGCGCTGGCCGAAGCGGCCGGCGTCGATCTCGGCATCGAGCCCGAACAGGCCAACATCGTCACCTCGGCCAAGGACGCGACCAGCCTGATCGCCGAGATGGGATCGAAGCATCTGAAGATCGTGCTTGACCCGGCAAACCTGTTCGAACACGCGACGCCCGACGAGGCGCGTGCTATTGTCGCCGCAGCGATCGATGAGGCCGCCGGCCACATCGCCATGGCGCATGCCAAGGACCGCCATGGTGACGGCCGCTTTGCCACATCAGGGCAGGGCATCGTCGATTTCCCAGATTTCGTTGGGCGGCTGAAAGCGGCGGGCTTCGGTGGATCGCTTGTCACCCACGGACTGTCCGCCGACGAAGCCCCCGGCGTCGCTGCCTTTCTGCGAGGGCTCCTCTGATGGACGCCGCGCCGACGATCCTGCTGCGTGACGGCGCGGCGCTTCGTGTCTTCGACATGGGGCAGGGCAGGCTTCCCGTCGTCTTCCAGCATGGCCTCGGCGGCGATGCAGCGCAGGCGGCGCAGAATTTTCCCGACGGCCCGCAATACCACCGGCTGACCGTCGAATGCCGCGCGCAGGGTGGCTCCGGCGCCGGCACGACACGGCCTTTTTCGATCGCGATGTTCGCCGATGACGTGCTGGCCGCTGCCGATGCGGCTGGTATCGACCATTTCGTCGCCGGCGGCGTCTCGATGGGGGCGGCGATTGCCTTGCAGCTTGCCACCCGGCACCCGGACCGCGTCCTGGGCTTGGTGCTTGTGCGCCCGGCCTGCGCTTTCGAAGCGGCGCCGCAAAACATGCGCGCTTACGTGGAAGTGGCGGAACTCATCCGCAACCGCCCGCTGGATGAAGCGCGCGAAGCCTTCGCGGCCTCGGCGACAGCGGCCCGCTTTCGCACCGAAGCGCCGGACAATCTCGCCTCCTTGCTTGGCTTCTTCGCGCGCGAAAACGCGACAGTTTTCGCCGAGGTGATGCAGGCCATCGCAGGGGACGGGCCCGGCGTCACGCGGGCAGCGGCCGGTGGCCTCGCAATCCCCACGCTCGTCATTGGCAGCGGCATCGATCTCGTCCATCCGCTGGCGACCGCCCGCAGCCTTGCCAAAACCATCCCCAATGCCGCCTTTGCAGAGGTGGCGGCGAAAGGCACCGACAAGGATCGCCATTTCGCCGAGATCCGAACCGCCATCGGCAGCTTCCTCAAAGATCGTTTCAACAACCAGGACCAATCATGATCTCGAAACCTCTTTCCGGCCCTGCCGCCATCGCCGCATTGCCGCGCGATCGCATGATCGCCGAATTCTCGCTGTGGTCCGCTGATCTCGCTAATTTCGAGAGCGATCTCAGGCGTATCGAGCCCTATGTCGATCTTCATCACATCGATGTGGCGGATGGGCATTTCGCCCCGTCCTTCCTGTTCTTCCCCGATCTCGTCGCCCGCATCGCCAGGCTGACGGCCAAGCCCATCCATGTCCATCTGATGGTCGACGAAGCAATCGTCGAGGCTCAGACGCGCCAATTCATCGAGGCCGGCGCCGACATGATCAGCGTCCATGCCGAGAATGGGGAAGTGGGGTTGCGCGCCGTCCGGCTGGCACGCGAACTCGGCGCCGAAGCGGGCGTCGTGCTCAGGCTGGAGACGCCGGTCGAGACGGTGACGCCTTTCGTCTCCGAGGTCGCTTTCGTCACGCTTCTCGGGACGGCGATCGGCGTCAAGGGGCAGAGCCTGTCGGACAAGGCCTGCGACAGGCTGGGCGACGCCCGCGCCATCCTCAAGCAGGCCGGCCGCGAGGCAGACGTGGTTCTGGCGGCCGATGGCGGCATCCGCCATGAGACCGTGCCATTGCTGCGTGCCGCCGGCGCCGAAACCGTGGTTCTCGGTTCGCTGGCCTTTGGCGACAAGGACCTCGCCGGTCGCATCGGCTGGCTCCATGGCTTGAAGGTCGCGGCATGACGATACAAGCCGCCCTTGCGATCGATCTTGGCGGGACGGAGCTTCGTGCCGCCCTGGTCGACCGCGACGGCAAGATCCTGGCATTCGCGGCGGTGCCGACGCAGGCGCAGGCTGGCCCCGACGTGGTGATCGGCCAGATCGAGGCGCTGGCGGCGACCGTCCATGCCGAGGCACCGGCACTCTCGATTGTCGGCGTTGGCGTCGGTGCGCCGGGGCCGCTCGATCCGCTGGCCGGCATCGCCGTCGGCCCGCCGACACTCGCCGGCTGGCTGGACGTGCCGCTTGCCGACATCCTCGAACGGCGGCTCGGCCTGCCGGTGCGGCTGGAGAACGACGCCAATGCCGCGGCACTCGGCGAATGGCGTTTCGGCGCCGGCCATGGCGCGCGCTCGCTGGTCTTCGTCACGGTTTCCACCGGCATCGGTGGCGGTGTCGTCGTTGACGGGCGCATCCTGCATGGCCGCCGCGGCCTCGCCGCCGAGATCGGCCATATGACCATCACCAATGAAGGCGAGCGTTGCATGTGCGGTGTCGTCGGCTGCTTCGAGGCCATCGCTTCGGGAACAGCACTTGGCCGCCGCGCCACTGCCGCGACGGCCGCCGGCGACGGCTCGACTTTGCGGCGCCTGTCTGCGGACAAGGAGGTGACCGGCCGCCATGTCGTCGAGGCGGCACGGCTGCGGGACGGTCTTGCCTCGGCCTTGCTGGACGAGGAAGCCCGCTGGCTGGGCGTCGGCTTCACCAACCTCTTGCATCTCTATTCGCCCGATGTGCTGGTCGTCGGCGGTGGCATTGCCAATGGGCTCGACCTGATGCTGCCGACCATCGAGGCGACCATCAGGCAGCGGGCCATGCGCGCCTATCGCGACGTGCCGGTCGTTCAGGCCCAGCTCGGCCGCCATGCTGGGCTGGTTGGCGCTGCCAGCCTCGTCCTGTTCGATGATGTGGGCACGATTGCCGCCCGCATGCCTGTTGGCCCAAGCACATTTCCGGACACGAGGAGGGACTTCAACGGCTGAGCTCAAGCTGCGCGGCGTGCGTAACGGCCGGAGGCAGCATGCCTCCGGCCGTTGTTGGTATCAGACCGCACGGATTACTCGGCCGGAACGACATCCGCCGGCAGGCTGTCGTCGGCCGTGCCCGCCAGGGCCCTCGCCAGCTTGGCTTCGTCGAGTTCGCCTTCCCAGCGTGCCACCACCAGCGTGGCGACGGCATTGCCGACGAAGTTGGTCAGCGCCCGGCACTCCGACATGAAGCGATCGACGCCGAGGATCAGCGCCATGCCGGCGACCGGCACCGCCGGAACCACCGACAGCGTGGCGGCAAGGGTGATGAAGCCCGCCCCGGTGATGCCCGCGGCACCCTTGGACGAGAGCATGGCAACCAGCAGCAGCAGGATCTGGTCGCCGATCGAAAGGTGGATGTTGGTCGCCTGCGCGATGAACAGCGCGGCCAGCGTCATGTAGATGTTGGTGCCGTCGAGATTGAAGGAATAGCCGGTCGGGATGACCAATCCGACCACCGAGCGCTTGGCACCGGCCTTCTCCATCTTTTCCATCAGCGAGGGCAGGGCTGCCTCCGACGACGAGGTGCCCAGCACCAGCAGCAGCTCTTCCTTGATGTAGCGGATCAAGGACAGGATGGAGAAGCCATTGTAGCGGCAGACCGCACCCAGCACGATAAAGACGAACAGAAATGACGTCACGTAGAAAGTGCCGACCAGCATGGCGAGGTTGATGACCGCGCCGATGCCGTATTTGCCGATGGTGAAGGCCATGGCGCCGAAGGCACCGATCGGGGCTGCCTTCATCAGCACGCTGACCAGCTTGAAGATCGGCGTCGTCAGTGCCTGCAGGAAATTGAGCACGGGCGTGCCCTTGTCGCCGACCAGCGCCAGCGCAATGCCGAACAGCACCGAGAAGAATAGCACCTGCAGGATGTCGCCGTCGGCGAAGGCACCGACGATCGTCGTCGGGATGATGTTCATCAGGAAGCCGGTGACCGACTGGTCGTGCGCCTTGGCGGCATAGGTGTTGACGGTCGAGACGTCGAGCGTCGCCGGGTCGATGTTGAAGCCGGCGCCCGGCTGCACGACATTGGCGACGACAAGGCCGATGATCAGCGCCAGCGTCGAGAAGGTGAGGAAATAGAGCATCGCCTTGCCGGCGACACGCCCGACCTTCTGCAGGTCGCTCATGCCGGCAATGCCCGTCGTCACGGTCAGGAAGATGACCGGGGCGATGATCATCTTGACCAGCTTGATGAAGGCGTCGCCGAGCGGCTTCATGCTCTCGCCGACGGACGGATAGAAATGGCCGAGCAGGATGCCGACGGTGATCGCGACGAGCACCTGCACGTAGAGTTGGGCATAGAAAGGCTTGCGCTGCGCGGAAGACGCGCCTGATTGGTCTGCGATGTGCATCGAACTCTCCCTGCCGGATGGGGCGGAAATGCACCGCCCTGCGTGACTTCTCCCATCGCGGCGCTCCGGTCGCACGCCGCTAGCCAAGACTTTTGCAAGCGCTGTGCCAGTTCGCGGAAAGGCCGGAATCCCATATTTCCGCCTTTGTCAGAGGCCATGGGGGCAATGCCTGTGCGGATTTCCGCACAGGCAGCGTTTGCCCGGGCGGATTTTCGCATTACACTGGCCGCAAGGCTGCGAGCAAAAGGGAGAGGGCAGACGCTGCAAGCAGGCACCGATAGCGAATCCCAAGGGTTTGCCGGCCGTGAGTTGCTGCGCGAGGCAGTGGCCCGGCTGCGCAATGGCCGCTGGCTCGTCGTGGTCGTCGCCCTTGCCGTCCTGGCCGGCGCGATCGTCATCGCCGGGCGCATTGCCGCCGGCCAGGCGGCCGACAATTTACGCGACACAGCACTTGCCGCTTTGCCACTGGCGGCGGGAACGCTGACCGGCGAAATCGAAAAGCAGCGCCTGGTTCCACTGGTGCTGGCCCGCGACGATGCGGTGCGCGGCGCTCTGCGCCGAGCCGGAAAAATGCAAGAAAAGGCCCTCAACGACAAGCTCAAGTCGATCGCCGGCGATGCCTCGGCGTCAGCCATCTATGTCATCGATACGGCAGGCATCGCCATATCAGGGAGCAATGCCGGCGAACCGGCGAGCTTTGTCGGCATCGACTACAATTTTCGTCACTATTTCCAGGAGGCCATGGCGAAGGGAGCCGCCAGCCAATATGGCCTCGGCACGATCAGCGGCAAGCCAGGCCTCTACCTGGCCAGCCGGGTCGACGATGGCGGCAAGCCGCTTGGCGTCGCGGTGTTGAAGGTCGAGCTCGACGGCGTCGAAGCCAATTGGCGCTCCAGCGGCTTTCTCGTTTTCGTCACCGATGAGCGCGGCGTGGTGCTTGCCACCAGCCAGCCCGACTGGCGGTTTCGTGCGTTGGCGCCGCTCTCCGCCGAAGATGCCGCTGCTGCCCACGAGCAGCTACAGTTGGCCGATGCCGGCTTCGAGCCGCTGCCGCTACGGCGCGGCGCCGGTGACGGCCTGGCGACGATCGACAGCGCCGGAAAGTCGCGCCAGTTCGTCGAAGTGGTGCAGGATCTGCCTGGCGCGGTTCCCGGCTGGCGTCTCTGGCTGCTGACGCCTGCCGACGCTGCTCTCTCCTCCGCCGCCAACACGGCGCGCCTAACCACATTGCTCGGGCTGCTGCTGATGGGCTTGCTAACCTTCGTGCTCACCCGCCGCCGCCGCGCCCGCCGGCTTCGACAAGAAGCACTGGCGCGCATGAATGCCGAACTGGAGAGCCGCGTCAGCACGCGAACGGCCGAGCTGACGCGCTCCAACGCCGCCCTTGCCGGCGAAATCGCCGAGCGCGAGAATGCCGAAGCCAAGGTCCGCCGGCTGCGCGACGATCTCGCTCAGGCCAACCGGCTGTCGATACTCGGACAGATCGCGGCCGGTGTGGCGCATGAGATCAACCAGCCGGTTGCCGCCATCCGCACCTATGCCGAGAATGCCGGCCGCTTTCTCGACAGCGGCAAAACCGAACCGGCCAGCGGCAATCTGACATCGATCGTTTCGATGACCGAACGTATCGGCGCGATCACCAGCACGCTGCGCACCTTCGCTCGCCGGCCGGGCGTCGCCGCCTCGCCACTGCCGGTGCGCGAAGCGATCGACGGCGCGCTGTCGCTGCTGTCCGGCCGCATCCGCGATTCCGGCGTGACCATCGTCAAGCCGCGCGGCAACGCCTCGCCGGTGGTCATGGCCAGCCGCATCCGGCTGGAGCAGATCCTGGTCAATCTGCTGCAGAATGCGCTGGACGCCATGAAGGACCAACCTGATCCCCGCATCGAGATCGAACTCGCCGAGCGCGATGACAGGGTGCTGATTTCGGTGCGCGACAACGGCCCTGGTCTCGGTCCGGAGGCGGCCGGCAATCTGTTCATGCCGTTCCAGACCACCAAGGAGAAGGGGCTTGGCCTCGGGCTGGTGATTTCGCAGGAGATCGCCCAGGAATTGGGCGGCACCCTGCGGCTCGATCCCGGCAGCGCCAGCACCCCCGGCAGCGCCAGTGGCGCCTCCTTCACCATCGACTTGAGGCGGATAGAATGACGGACGGATCAGGGCTGGTGGCACTCGTCGACGACGATGCAGACCTGCTTCACGCCACCACGCAGTTGCTCGAGCTTGCCGGATTCACCGTGGCCGCGCTCGACGCCGCCGAGGCAGCGCTTGGTGTCGTCGACAGGAATTTCGAGGGCGTGGTGGTCAGCGACATCCGCATGCCGGGCATGAATGGTCTGCAGCTGTTCGATCGCATCAAGGCGATCGACCCGGACATACCCGTGATCCTGGTCACCGGGCATGGCGATGTCGATCTCGCCGTGGCCGCGCTCAAGGACGGCGTCTACGATTTCATCCCAAAGCCCTATGCCGGCGATCGCCTTGTCGAGGCGCTGAAGCGGGCAAGTGAGAAGCGGCGGCTGGTGATGGAGAACCGGCGGTTGCGCGAAGCCGCGGCGCAGGCTGCCGACGGTCTGCCGCTGATCGGCGAAGCGCCCGCCATCAGAAGGCTGCGCGAGACCTTGCGCCAGATCGCCGACATGGATGTCGATGTGCTGGTCGAAGGGGAGACCGGAACCGGCAAGGAAGTGGTCGCGGATCTTCTGCACAGATGGGGGCGGCGACGGGCAAAGCCCTTCGTGGCGCTGAATTGCGGCGCGCTGCCTGAGACCGTCATAGAAAGCGAACTGTTCGGTCACGAGGTGGGCGCATTCACCGGGGCGCAACGGCGGCGCATCGGCCGCATCGAGCATTCCAGCGGCGGTACGCTGATCCTCGACGAGATCGAATCCATGCCGCCGGCGCTCCAGGTCAAGCTGCTGCGCGTGCTCGAAACGCGTAGCGTCACGCCGCTTGGCTCGAACGAGACCCGCCGCGTCGACCTCAGGGTTGTCGCGGCAACGAAGGTCGATCTCGGCCGGCCAGACCAGCGCGGCGATTTTCGCGAGGATCTGTATTTTCGCCTCAACGTGGTGACGTTGCGCATACCGCCCCTGCGCGAACGGCGCGGCGACATTCCGATGCTGTTCGGGCATTTCCTCGGCAAGGCTTCGGAGCGCTTCGGCCGGCCTGTCGCCAGGGTGAACGCCGCCGTCAGCGACCATCTCCAGTCGCATGCCTGGCCGGGCAATGTGCGCGAGCTCGCCCATTTTGCCGACCGTGTCGCGCTTGGCCTTGGCCCGGATGATGAGGCGAAAGCCGGTTCTGCGCACTCGCCGGAGCCCGCGGCAGCGTTGCCCGAACGGGTCGGCCAATACGAGGCGCAACTCATCCGCGATGCGTTGCGCGATCACGGCGGCGACGTGCGCAGCGCCATCGACGCGCTCGGCGTGCCGCGCAAGACTTTTTACGACAAGCTCAAGCGCTACGGCATTGCCGCCTCCGAATTTCGCAATGGCGGCGATCAGGACGCGCACCCTGTTCGGGGATCGATATGAAGACGACATTTGAGACGACGGCAAATCCTTTGCCGGAAGACCTCACTTTTCTCGGCGAACGCCTAGCGGCGTTCAACGACGGCGATGTCGGCGTTTCCGAGCGAAAAGCCCTGGCGGTGTTCGTGCGCGATGAGGACGGCGCGCTCGTCGCCGGCATTTCGGGTTACACCGCCTGGGGCTGGCTTTACGTGCAATGGCTGTGGGTCGATGAAAGGCTGCGCGGCCAGCACATGGCCGGCACAATGCTGGACGCGGCCGAACAGGAAGCTGTTGCGCGCGGCTGCAACAATGCCTGGATTGATACCTTCAATCCAAACGCCGCCAAGGTCTATCAGCGCCAGGGTTATCAGCCCTTCGGCACGCTGGCCGATTTCCCTGTCGGCCGCAGCCGTATCTTCCTGCAGAAGAAACTGGTTGCCTGATCAGCCGGCCAGCCGCCCGCCGCGCATCGGCTGCGGCGCGCCGGTGGTGCTTGGAAAACTGATCGGCAGGCCGCGCAGCACGCGAACCGCGAGGAAGGCAAAGCATTCCGCCTCCACGGCATCGCCGCTCCAGCCGAGAGTTTCAGCCTGCACCACCTCGACATCGGCACGGCTGGCGAGCATTGCCATCATCGTCGGGTTGTGACGGCCGCCGCCGCTGACGACCAGTTTCTTCGGCCGGCGCGGCAAAAGGTCGAGCGCCTTGCCGACGGCGGCAGCGGTGAAGGCGGTGAGCAGCGCCGCACCATCCTCGGCGCCCAGGCCGTCCGCCATCGCGGCGCCGAAATCGAAACGGTCCAGCGATTTGGGGTAGGCTTTGGTCAGATAGGGGTGCTGCAACAGCTTGGCGAGCCTTGCCTCATCGACCGTTCCCGCCCGGCCAAGTGCGCCATCGCGGTCCATTTCGCCGAGCCCTTTCGATTTGATGAAATCGTTGAGCGGCGCGTTGGCCGGTCCAGTGTCGAAGGCAACGACATTGTCGGCGCCGTCCCACCAGGTGATGTTGGCGACGCCGCCGAGATTGAGCACCGCCACCTCGCCACTGGCGCCAGCGCTGCGCATCAGCGCGGTGTGATAGGCAGCGGCCAATGGTGCGCCTTGCCCGCCGGCGCGCATGTCGGCCGAGCGGAAATCGTAGGCGACTTTGGTGCCCAACAGGGCGTGCATCAGTTCGCCATCGCCGAGCTGCCTTGTCTGGCCAAGCCGTCCGATCTGCGGCGCGCGATGCAGCACGGTTTGGCCGTGAAAACCGACGACGCCGATATCGGCCATCGTCATGCCATAGCTCTCGACCAATTCCCTGACCGCCGCCGACTGGGCACGCGTCAGGGCCTCCTCCGCCTTGCGAAAAATCGCCGGCTCCGGCCCGACAAAATTCCAGGCCCGTGCCTCCGTTAGCGTCTCTTCCAGCAGGGCGCGGATCGACGGGGGATAGGGCATCAGCCGATAGGTGCCGAAATCGTCGATCCGCTCACCATCGGTCTTGATCAGCGCGACGTCGATGTTGCCGTCCAGCACGGTGCCGGTCATCAGGCCGACGGCCCAGATTGGTTCCATTATTGAGCTCCATTGACGAGATCGCCGACCGCCTGCCGAAGCGAACCGATTCCACTGTCGAAATGACGTGTCGGATGGATCCGGTTGGTGAGCAAGGTCCAAGCCTTGCCTCCGTCGAAGTCGATCCACAGTCCGGTACCGGTAAAGCCGGTGTGGCCAATGGTGCCCGGGCTACACAAGGCCCCGCCGGACCAGCCCGCATAGGGGCGCTCCCAGCCATGGGTGCGGGTAACGGACAAGAGCGTGCGCATCAGCGCGATCGAACGTTCGGAGGCGCCCGTCAGCAGCCCTTGCGCGAAATCGAGCACCGAGGCTGCCGTTCCAAACAGGCCGGCGTGACCTGCGCCTTGCAGCGCCGAGCAATTGTCGTCGTGCACCTCGCCGGACAGCACGCGATGGCGCCAGGTGCAGTCCTCGGTCGCCGCGGCGACATTGGGCTCCGTTGACCAAGCAAAGCCCGGACCGGGCTCGATGTCGCGGATCGTCTTTCCCGACAGCCGCTCAAGCGCGAAACCGAGCAGGATGAAGTTGATGTCGGAATAGACCGGATCGCGGGCCCGCCATTCGCGCTGCAGGACGAAGGCGCGCAGCAGGTCGGGATCGCGTCCGTAAGTGTAGATCGGCTCGACCGCCGGAAAGGGCGTCTGGTGGCCGAGGCACTGCCGGAACGTCACCTTCCGCTCCCAGGCCTCCGCATCATACTGGCGAAGATCGGGCAGGACCGAGATCAACGGCGCATCGAGATCGATGACGCCGCCTTCCGCCAGCGCCAGGATGCGCGGCGTGGTGAAGATGACCTTGGTTAGCGATGCCAGGTCGAACCAAGTGTTGTCCTGCATGGGGCGGGGCTTTGGCACGAGCTGCGCGGACCCGATCGATCGGATGATGCGTTCGCCATTTTTGTTGACAATGCCGAGCACGCCACCGGGAATGCGCTTGGCGGAAACCGCTGCTGCGAGGGGCTGGAAGGCGCGATTGAAGAGCTCGGGGGAGGTCGTTCAATGCCGGCCTCCGTCCGAGAGGCCGCGATCCGTCACACCCCCCTCTGTCCTGCCGGACATCTCCCCCGCAAGGGGGGAGATTGGCAGCGTTGATGTTCCGCCAACTTTCCAATGTTGGAGATTGGCGAAAGCCGTGGCGACATCCAATCTCCCCCCTTGCGGGGGAGATGTCCGGCAGGGCAGAGGGGGGTGCTGTCCCGCCGACCTCGCGTATTCCAGGGTGCCACCCATCACACCTCCACCCTCACCATATGATCGCTGCCAAACTGCTCCCACCTCGCCGGCGCCGGCTCGAACCCCTGCGGGCGGACCAGCGAGGGGACCTGGCGCGTGTCGATCTCGAAATGCTCGTGGCGGCGGTCGATGGTCGGGACGGCGGCGATGAGCTTCTTCGTGTAGGAATGCTTCGGCTTCGACAGCACCGAACTCGCATCGCCGATCTCGACGATCTGGCCGGCATAGATGACAGCGATGCGGTGGGCGATGCGTTCGACGACCGCCATGTCGTGCGAGATGAACAGATAGGCCAGCCCAAACTCGCGCTGCAAGTCGACCAGCAGCTCCAGCACCTTGGCCTGCACCGAGACGTCGAGGGCAGACACTGCTTCATCGAGGACGACCACGGAAGGGTTGAGCATCAGCGCCCGGGCGATGCACAGCCTTTGCCGTTGGCCGCCGGAGAATTCATGGGGGTAGCGCTCCAGGCTGTTCTTGGGCAAGCCAACGCGTTCGAGCAGGCTCGTCATTCTCGTGCGGATCTTGGCGTCCACCCGGCCGCCGGTTGCGATCACCGGTTCGGCCAGGATGCTCTCGATGCTGAGCCTCGGGTTGAGCGAGGCGTAGGGGTTCTGGAATACCATCTGCACGGGCAGGGCGCTTTGCTGAGCAGAAGCTTTTCTAGCCCCGACCGAGAAGCTGCCGCGCGTCGATCGCACCAACCCCAAGACGGCACGCGCGGTGGTCGATTTGCCAGAACCGCTCTCGCCGACGATGGCCAAAGTTTCGCCTGGCATCAGGTCGAAATCGACGCCATCGACGGCATGCACGGCGCCCGTGGCGCGGCTGAAGAAACTGCTCTTGAGAGGAAACCGCACCACGAGGCCGTCGACCTTCAAGGCCGGCTCGTGGCTCGCGCCCTTGTCGCGCCGTCCGTCCGAACGCGTCGTGCTGCCGTTGGTGAAATGCGGCACATCCCGCAGCAAATGCTGCGTGTAGGGGTGCTGCGCATTGTCGAGGATCTGGTTGAGCTCGCCCTGTTCGACGGCCTGCCCGTTCTGCATCACCATCACCTTGTCGGCGATGCCGGCGACCAGGCCGATGTCATGCGTGATGAAGATCATCGACATACCGGTTTCCCGCTTCAGTTCGGCAAGCAGCGCCATGATCTGTGCCTGCACCGTCACGTCGAGCGCCGTCGTCGGTTCGTCGGCGATGAGCAGGCGCGGATTGCAGGCCAGCGCGATGGCAATCATCACCCGCTGCAGCATGCCGCCAGACAATTGATTGGGCGTGTATTTCAGCCGCCGCGCGGCATCGGGAATGCGCACGCGGTCGAGCGCATCCTTGGCCGCTGCCGTGGCTTGTCTTCCGGTCAGGCCGCGGTGCAGGCGAAAGGATTCCTCGATCTGCCAGCCGATGGTCAGCACCGGGTTGAGCGAGGTCATCGGCTCCTGGAAGATCATGCCGATCTCGGCGCCGCGAATGCCGGTCAGTTGCGGTTCGGTCGCGGTCATCAGGTCGAAAAGGCTGCCGTCGGCGCGTTTCAGTTTCATGGCGCCACCGGTGATGCGGCCGCCGCTGAAATCGATCAGCCGATTGATCGAGAGCGCGGTGACGGATTTGCCCGAGCCGCTTTCGCCGACAATGGCCAGCGTCTCGCCATCGGCCAGATCGAAGCCTATGCCACGCACCACCTCATTGGCTTGCGGATTGCGGCCGAAGCCAACGCGCAGGTCGCGAACGGACAGCAGCGGGATCATGCCGGCGCTCTCCGCATCTTCGGGTCGAGTATATCGCGCAGGGCATCGCCAAGCAGGTTGAAGCCGAGAATGCTGATCATGATCGTCAGCCCCGGAAAAATCATCAGCCAGGGGGCGGTCTCCATCAGATTGCGGCTGTCGCTCAGCATCAGGCCGAGCGAAGCCGCCGGCGGCTGGGTGCCGAGGCCAAGAAAGCTCAGACCGGCTTCGGTCAAAAGCGACCATGCCAGCGCCAGCGTCACCTGCACGGTCAAGGGCGCCACAAGATTGAGCAGCAGATGGCGCATCACGATGTAGCTCGAACTGCTGCCGAAGGTGCGTGCGGCATCGACAAATTCACGCGCCTTGAGCGACAGCGCAGGGCCACGCACCACGCGGGTGAAGATCGGCGTGTAGACGATGCCGATGGCAACGACGCTGGTCCAAGTGCCGGGTCCGGCGACGGTGACGATGAGCAGCGCCAAAAGGATGGCCGGGAAGGCCAGCAGCACATCCATGATCCGCATCACAATACCGTCCCAGCGGCGTCCGAACCAGGCGGCGGCCAGCCCGAGCACGGTGCCGGCCAGAGTGGCGAAGGCCACGGAGAAGAAGGCGACCGTGAACGACTGGCCGATGCCTGCCATCAGCCGGCTGGCCACGTCGCGGCCGAACAGATCGGTGCCCATCCAGTAGGCGCCATTGGGCGCATGCAGCCGGTCGACGCGGAATTGCGTGATGGGATTGTGCGGCGTCAGCCCCAGCATGCCGAGGATGGCGACCGTGACATAGACGCCGACGATGACGCCGCCGATGCGGCCGCTGCCATGCCCGAAGATGGCGCGCAGGATGCGCATCAGGACTCTCCCAGCCGGATGCGCGGATCGAGCCCGACATAGGCGAGATCGACCAGGAGATTGACGATCATGAAGTTCAGGGCGATGAACAGCACGCTGCCCTGCACCAGCGCGTAGTCGCGCTGCTGGATCGCGTCCAGCACCATGCGACCGAGGCCGGGCAGCGCGTAGATCTGCTCGACGATGACGGCACCGCCCAGCAGATAGCCGAATTCGATGCCGCTCAGCGTCACGACCGGGATCAGCGCGTTCGGTAAAGCGTGTCTCCAGATGACGCTGCGCGCCGAGGCGCCCTTGCTGCGGGCGGTGCGCACATAGTCGTCGCTCAACACGTCGAGCATGGCCGAGCGCGATATGCGGGTGATGGAAGCGGCGAAGGCGAAGCCGAGCGTAATGGCCGGCAGGAGCAATTGGCTGAGATTGCGCAGGGGATCCCGCCAGAGCGGCGCGAATTCGCCCATCGCCGGCAGCACGCCGAAGCCGGCCGACAGCGTGTAGATGATCAGCAGGCCAAGCACGAAACTCGGCGTCGACTGGCCGATCATGGCAACGATGCGCACACCCAGATCGGACAGTTTCTCGTTGTGCGTGGCGGCGAAGATCCCGGCAGGCATGCCGGCGGCGAGCGAGATAATCATTGAGAGCACAGCCAGTTCGAGCGTCAGCGGAAAGCGCTCGAGGATGACGTCCAGCACCGGCCTGCCATAGGTGACCGAAATACCGAGATTGCCGTGCAGGATGCCGCCTATCCAGCGCCAGTACTGGATGAACCAGGGCTGGTCGATGCCGAAATAGGCGGCGAGCGAGTCGCGTTGCGCCGGCGTCAGCAAACCGGCTTCGGTGCCCAGCATCGCCGTGATCGAATCGCCCGGCACCATCCGGATCGCCACAAAGACCAGGATGGACACGCCAAGCAGGACGAGAGGAAACGTCGCCAGTCGTCGCATCAGATAGTTCACGCGAAGAAGTCCTCTCGTCTAGAGCATGATGCCGAAAAGTGTGAAGCGGTTTTCTCGGACAAACGGATACCGTTTGTCCAGACATCATGCTCTATCTCTAGAGCCTGCGGCGGCTACTGCTGAATGGTAACCTTGCTCAGGCTGAACAGCGTTCCCGTCGGCATCGGCACGAACCCGGCGATGTTCTTCTGCTGGGCCGTATAGCTGTACGAGGTGTAGAGCCAGATCCAGGGCGACATTTCCGCGAGGTGCTTCTCGAATTCGGCGAAGATCACCTTGCGTTTCGCCGGGTCGGTCTCGGCGCGGCCCTTCTGCATCTGGCTGTCCAGCGTGTCATCGATGTAGTTCGCCACCTTCTGCAGATTGCCCGCCTTGGTCCAGTAGCGGTTGTACATGGTGTAGGGATCGGCGCGGCCACCGTTCAAGGCGATCGCCATATCGAAATCGCCTTTCAGCCAGGCGTCGACATAGACGTTAAGCTCCATCATCTTGATGTCGAGCTTGACGCCGATTTCAGCGAGTTGCGATTGAATGACCTGCGCCTCCGCCGCTGCCGTCGGCGGTTCGCCGGTGGCGCCGATCACCGTCGCCGAAAAGCCGTCGGCATAGCCGGCTTCAGTCATCAGCTTCTTGGCTTTTTCGACGTCGCGCTTGTAGCAGAACAACTGGTTCGGGTCGGTCGCGAGCGCAGGGATTGTCAGCGGTCCGGTTACCTTGCCTTCGCCGAGCGAGGCGATGTCCAGCACCTCCTGCCGGTCGATGGCGCAGGAGATGGCCTGGCGCACCTTGAGTTCGGTCATCGGCTTGCGCGACGGATTGAGCTGCAGCACGTGATAGGCCAGCACCGGCACGCGATTCAGCTGCAGGCTGGGTTCCCTGGGCACCAGCGTGGCGACCAGCGGGTCGTTGAGCAGCGCGAAGTCAATCTGCTTGGTGCGCATGGCGGCCAGGATCGCAGCCTCGTCCGGCAGCACGCTGATCTCGATGCCGTCGACACCGGTCGCGCCGCCGGCCCAGTCCTTGTTGGCGCTCAGGACTTCCTTGGCATTGGGATCCCATTTGTCGAGCTTGAACGGTCCCGAGCCTAAAGCCTTGGTGCCGATCGAGCCGGCCTTGATTTCGCTGGCCGGGACGATGGCCGCGTTGACGTCGCTCATCGCCGTCAGGATAGGCGCATCGGGCTGCGAAAGATGGAACACGACGGTCGCCGCATCCGGCGTATCGATGCTGGCGATCGACAGGAAGTTGGCACGAGCCGCAGCCCCCGTCTTCTCGTCGAGGATGTGTTCGAACGATGCCTTGACGTCGGCCGAGGTCACGGCAGCGCCGTCCTGGAATTTCGCCTTGGGATCGAGCTTGAAGGTCAGCTCCTTGCCGTCCTTGGAGAACGCCCAGGAGGTGGCGATGGCGGGGATGATCTGCAGGCTGGCGTCGACCCGCACCAGCGGCTCATAGATCAGCTCCAGCAGCCGCAGCGACGAAAAGGCCGTCTGCTTGTGCGGATCAAGTCCCGTGGCGTCCTGTGACCAGGCCATGTGCAGCGTTGCCGCGTGGCTCGAAATCGTCGCGATGCCGAGCATCGCGGCCAGCGTGATACCTGAAAGCAGTGTTCTTGTGAGGTGCCTTGCCATTGTCGTCTCCCATTTTGATTCGACTCGATGCCTTGCAGTTTCTGCCGACCGCTTCCAAGACACACATGCTCTGGAGTATCGGCCCAGTCTATGCGGCTTCACGCCGTCTTGTCTAACAGGCTGCTGCAAAAGTCTGATCGTTGCTGATTTCGATATTCTTGGCGGGAGTATTGAGTTGCCCGCGCGATTTCCGGCGGGTTTGCAGCGCTGA